>JAHZEF010000045.1:0-893 GCA_019422005.1 Clostridiales bacterium | reverse complement strand
TCTACAAGGATACGGGCAATGCCATGACGCCGCACTTTTCCTATGAGCAGGCGGCGGAAATGGTACAGTCCGGCCTGATCTCGGTACAGAGCCATACGTATGATATGCACCAGTGGGCCCCGTTTGAGACGGGAGAGGCGGTGCGCGAGACGATTCTGCCGCTGGAAGGTGAGACGGAAGCGGCATACGTGGAGGCGCTGACGGCGGATTTTGCCCGCAGCCGGCAGGAACTGGAAGCGGCCACCGGAGAGGCCGTGGATGTGCTCGCCTATCCGTCGGGCGCCTACAGTACGCTGACCCAGGCCACGCTGCGGGAGTTGGGGGTGCGGGTCACCCTGTCCACCAACCCGGGCGTCAACACGGTGGTGCGGGGGCTGCCGCAGACCCTGTACGGCATGAAACGCCTGAGCATGAACGAATCGGTTTCCCCGGAGCAGCTGCTCCGGCTCCTGGACGGCTCCGAAACGGCGTCCGCCTCCCATTGATTCGGGGGCGGGCGCCAAACGGGAACCACAGACTGTGGCGGCTGGAGAAAAATATTCTGAAATTTTGTAATAGTTGTACAAAAAAATATGGCCATCCCGATTCAGACTTGCTGTTTTGGAAAAAGCGTCGTATACTGAATCCGTCAGATCCCGTGAGGGAAGACAATTGGCTGCCTGCCGGGAGCAGGGAGTATTGTTTTTGCATAATAAGTTAAGTGATATAAGTTAATTTATTTGAAAAGGAGAGGGATGCTTATGAAAACAGACATGCTGCAGCAGGTGATGACGGCGCCGGGCAACATTGCGTTCCGCAGGGTTCCGATTCCAGAACCGGGGGAAGATCAGGTGCTGATCCGTATTATGGAAATCGGGATCTGCGGATCGGATATCCACGTTTACCATGGCGAA
>JAHZEF010000044.1 GCA_019422005.1 Clostridiales bacterium | reverse complement strand
GATGAGGTTGAGGACATAGTCCTCCCCGTCGCCGGCACGGTAGTTCAGGCGGACGGCACGGGCCTTGATGGTGATGCCGCGCTCCCGTTCCAGTTCCATGGAATCGAGGATCTGATCCTCCATCTCCCGCTTGTCGATGGTATTGCACGCCTCCAGCAGCCGGTCTGCCAGGGTGGACTTGCCGTGGTCGATGTGGGCCACAATGGAGAAGTTGCGGATATGAGATAAATCGGTCATGGGTTCACCTCAGAAAGAGAGAAATATCATTGGTTTTCTAAAAGAACAGTATACGCAATTCCCCCCGGTTTGTAAAGATGGAGTTCCGGACGGACGGCTGTGCCGCGCTGCGGAAGGCGGTTGCATAATGTCCGGATTCCGGTATAATAGATTCTGCCGCTCTTCCCGGGCACGGAATGCCGGGCGGAGCCGCACACCGGCGGGGCCCTCCGTTCCGGCGCGCCGCCGCCCAATCCCAATTCAAAAGAAAAGGCAAGAAACACATGACAAATTTCCAGTTCAAAGCCGCCCCGCCCGCGGGCGGCGCCCGGCTGCTCCGGGACGGCGCACGGGACGGGATCCCCATCGGCCTGGGCTACTTCGCAGTCTCCTTTTCCCTGGGCATCGCCGCCAAAAATGCCGGGCTCACAGTCTTTCAGGCTTTTCTGGCCAGCCTGCTCTGCAACGCCTCCGCCGGAGAATATGCAGGCTTTACCCTGATCGCGGCGCAGGCCCCCTATTGGGAGCTGGCCCTGGTCACCCTGATCGCCAACGCCCGGTACCTGCTGATGAGCTGTGCGCTGAGCCAGAAGCTTGCGCCGGGGACCTCCCTGCTCCACCGGTTCGGGATCGCCTATGACACCACGGACGAGCTGTTCGGCATCGCCGTCGCCCGGCCCGGGCCGCTGGAACCACCCTACTTTTACGGCGCCATGCTGGTCGCCCTGCCCTGCTGGTCGGCAGGAACAGCCCTGGGGGCCCTGGCCGGCAGCCTGATGCCGCTGCGGCTGGTAAGCGCTTTCAGCGTTTCGCTCTACGGCATGTTCCTGGCGGTTATGATCCCCCCTGCCCGGGCCGACCGGATCCTGGCCGGGCTGATCGCCGCCTGCTTTGCCTGCAGCTACGCCCTCTCCCGCCTTTCCGTATTTTCCGGGGTGTCCGGCGGAACGCGCACCATCCTTCTCACCATGGTGCTGGCGGGCGCCGCCGCGCTTTTGTTCCCGGTCCCGCCGGAAAAGGAGGATGCGCCGTGACCCGTTCCACAGCTCTGTATCTTCTGATTATGGCCGCCGTGACCTACGCCGTCCGCGCCCTGCCCCTGACCCTGATCCGCAGGCCCATCCGCAGCCGTTTCCTGCGCTCCTTCCTCTACTATGTCCCCTATGTCACCCTGGCGGTCATGACCTTTCCGGCCATCCTCGAAGCCACCCGGACGCCCCTGGCCGGTGCGCTGGCCCTGGCTGCCGGCGCGGCGGCAGCCTGGCTGGGCGCCGGCCTGCTTCCGGTGGCCGCCATCTGCTGCGGCGTGGTATTTCTGACGGAACTCGTGCTCTGACGCCCGGATTTCACCGAATCCGCCTGCCGTTCGCAGGAATTTTCTCCCTTATTTTTGTGCAGAATTAACATATTTTATTTTCAGACATTTTTCTTCTTGTAATAGATGCACACGAGGTTTATAATAGAGGTGCAAAGGGGGGAACGCCATTTGATCGTAACCATCGACCGGAAATACGGCTCCGGAGGTCGTCTGGTGGGCGAAAAGCTCGCCAAGCTGCTCGGTTATCGGTTTTATGACCGGGAACTGCTGAAAATTGCAGCAAAGGAGAGTGGTATGCACGAAGACGTCGTGCAGCATTTCGATGAAAAGCCGGCAGGTTCTCTCCTCTACAGCACGTATCTATATGCGACCCTTCCCGTGACCGACGCCCTGCCCTTGAACCAGAAACTGGCGTTTGCCCAGTTCGACGTCATCCGCCGTGTGGCGGAGCGCGGCGATTGTGTCATCGTTGGCCGGTGCGCGGATTATGTGCTGCAGGAGCGAAGCGACTGCCTGAACGTCTTTATCACTGCATCCGGTGAAGTCCGTCACAAGCGTCTGGCCACCTATTACGGGATCCCCGAAGAGCTGGCCGACAAAACCATACGAAAGCAAGACAAAATGCGGGCGGAATATTACAACTTCTTTACCCAGCGCAAATGGGGCGACGCAGCCAACTATCACCTCTGTGTGGATGCGGGCCAGTTCACGCTGGACGGCGCTGCGGCGCTGCTTGCCAACGCTGTCCGCCAGCTGGAGGGCGGCTGACCGTCTTCTTTCCCGGCTGATTGCTCGTTTTTGTGTATTTCAGTCTATCCGTTGCGATTCCCTGTTTTCCAGAAATCTGCCAGCCGGCTGTTTCGGGACGGAAGCGCTTTCCGCCGCGGCCCTCCTGGCCGCGCGGTCTGCCGGGCCACGTTTTCCATTCGCTTACCTTTGCCCCGGTTTCCCACCCCGACGGAACCCGTTGAAGCAACCTGTTCTGTTTGTTCGTGTCGTTTTGATTATGAATTCGTCCTGTAAATTCACAAAGTTTATGTCCGTACTGTTCCCCCGGCAGGGCCGCAAAGTTTGTTGATGTGTGATTCGTAAAGAAGGTCCCTTTTTTTGAGATCCCGCATCCCTTTCCGCCCGTATTTCCAACAGCCGCGTCCCCCCGGGGCGCGGCTGTTTTTTCGGTCGGCGGAGCCTGCGGGACAATTCGGGGGGCGAACCGCCTGCAGCCCCCGCGGCGCGCCCGCTCACCGGGGCCGCAGCGGCGCGGGGCAGACCTCCCGGCAATCGCGGGGCTGCCCGAAACACAGCCGGGCCGTGACCGGCCCGGCTGTGTTTGCCGCGGGAATCATCAAAAGGGCATGCGGGCACGGATGGGCGGGCACGGATGGGCCGGCGCGGCAGATCCGTCCGCAGAGCTTACATCAGCGGAGAGAACAGCCGCAGGAACGCGCCGCCCAGCCTGCGGAGCAGCGGCCGCGACCTGCATTCGGCCAGCGAGACGCGGTGGCAGACCGGGAACGTCTTCTCAAAATCCTGGGCCACCTGCTCCACACAATCCGCCCGATACAGCCAGACGCCGTCCTCAAAGTGCAGGTACAGGCTGCGGAAGTCAAAGTTGACCGTCCCCACCACAGCGTACTCCCCGTCCACGCAGAACACCTTGGAGTGAAGGAAGCCCGGCGTAAATTCGTAAATCTGTACGCCCTGAGAGATCAGGTCGGCATAGTGCGCCCGGGTCACTGCAAACACATAGGCCTTGTCCGGGATCCCCGGCGTGATGATCCGGACATCCACACCGTTTTTGGCCGCCACCGACAACGCGGAAATCATCTTGTCGCTGATTACCAGATAGGGCGTCATGATATAGACCGACCGGCGCGCCTTGGTGATCAGGTTGAAAAATACCGTATCGCCGACGCTCTCCCCGTCCAGCGGGCTGTCGGAAAAAGGCTGCACAAAGCCGTGGGGCATATTGCTGACCCGCGGCGGCCGCTCCGGCTTATAAAAGGAAACCGTCTCATTCCAGCCGCGGATGTGGGCCCACATGGAAAGGAACATCACCGTCATCGGCCACACGGCTTCGCCCCGCAGCCGGATCACGCAGTCCTTCCAGTAGCCGAACCGCCGGACCTCATTGATATACTCGTCGGCCAGATTCACCCCGCCGGTAAATCCCACTTCGCCGTCCACAATGAGGAACTTGCGGTGGTCGCGGTTGTTCAGCCGGGAGGACAGCACCGGAACGTACGGGTTGAAGGCGCAGGCCCTGATCCCCACCGCCTCCAGCTTTTTATAGTAGCCGCCGGGCAGCGTGGTGATGCACCCGAAGTCGTCGTAAATCACCCGGACGTCCACGCCGGCCGCCGCCTTTTTCCGCAGCAGCTTCAGGATCTCATCCCACATCCTTCCGGTATGGATGATGAAATATTCCAGGAAAATATAGCGCTCCGCCCTGGAGATCGCCTCCAGCATATCCCCGAACGCCGCTTCGCCGGAGCCGTAATACGTGGTCTCCGTATTCTCACAGACCGGGCAACAGGCGATGCCGGCAAGATAGTTGGACTGCAGCGCCGCGTCGACGCTCAGCGCCGCCTCCCGCCGGAGGACGCCCACGTCCTGGCTCAGATTGTCGCGATGGATCTGTTCCACCGCATGCATTTTCTTTTTCAGCCGGCGGGACAGCCGGTTTCCGCCGAACAGCAGATAAAACAGGATGCCGAATACCGGAAACGCCAGGAGCGGGATAATCCAGGCAATCTTATAGCCGGGATCCGTCCGGTTGGAAACAATGACGATCACCGCCATCCAGGAGAGCACTTCCATTACAATGGAAAACCATCGGTAATACCCGGAGAGCACGCCGATTCCCAGAATCAGAAATACCGCCTGGATCGCAATGCAGAAAGACACTACCACAACCCGCTGAAACAGCAGCTTGGTATAGTTTTTCACAGCGCGCCCCTCCCTCCCCGTCCCGTCATGCGGGAGTATGATATGTCATTATAGCACAGTTTCTGCAGAATGCAAACCGGCCGCCGCAGCTGCGCGTGCGGAAAACAGGCCTTGAAGCCCGCCCCGATCGGATGTATGATAGAAGCAGGACAAAACCGCCTGCCGCCCAGGCGGTTCGGAACGGGCGGAAGCGGCGGGCCGCTTCCGCCGGCTCCAATTTCTGTTGATCCGGGAGGACAGGATGAAATTATTATTCAAGCAGCGCTTCTTTTCCTGGCTGGACAGCTACGACATCTACAACGAAGCCGGGGAAACCGTCTATACCGTGGAAGGGAAGCTGGCCTGGGGCCACAAACTGATCATCTTTGACGCAGCCGGCCGGGAAATCGGCATGGTCCGCGAGGAGGTACTGACGCTGCTCCCGCGGTTTCTGATCTGCCTCGACGGGCAGGAGGTCGGCGAGATCCGAAAGGAATTCACGCTGTTTCGCCCCTCCTTCCGGCTGGATTGCCGCGGCTGGCAGGTGGACGGCAGCTTTCTGGAATGGGATTACACCATCACGGACGGCGCAGGCCGGGAGGTCGCCGTCATCTCCAAGGAGCTGCTGCGGATGACGGATACCTATGTTCTGGATGTGGCAAACCCTGCCGACGCAGTCTACGTGCTGATGATCGCGCTGGCAATTGACGCCGCAAAATGCTCGGCCGGCTGAATCCACAGCGCCGAAAACCGGAAGAAGGAGGATTCTCATGGAACAAATTGACCAGCGGAACCGGCAGTATGCCGAAATCCTGCGCCGGGAACTGATCCCGGCGATGGGCTGCACCGAACCCATCGCCGTGGCGTACTGCGCCGCCCGGGCGCGGGCGCTTCTGGGCGCCCTGCCCGACCGGGCGGAGGTCATTGCCAGCGGCAACATCATCAAAAATGTCAAAAGCGTGATTGTCCCCAACACCGGCGGGGCCCGGGGGCTGGAAAGCGCCGCAGCCATCGGCATCGTAGCCGGCCGGGAAGACCTGGGGCTGGAGGTGCTGTCCGGTGTGACAGAGCCGCAGGTCGCCGCGTTCCGCGACTGGCTGGCCCGGTCTCCGGTGACGGTGCGCAAGGCGGAGGACGGCCGGCTGCTGAGCATTACGGTACGGGTTTTCAGCGGCAGCCGCAGCGCGGCGGCACAGATTGCAGACGCCCATGACCGGGTGGTCTACCTGGAGCAGGACGGCCGGGTGCTGCTGGACAAATCGGAGCCGGCCGCCGCCGGGCAGCCCGACGGCAGCGAGTGCCTGAGCGTGGCCGGGATCTGCGAATTTGCCGGGCAGGCGGATCTGGAGGCGCTCCGCCCGATCCTGGACCGGCAGATCGCCTATAACTCCGCCATCGCCGACGAGGGGCTCCGGCACAGCTATGGCGCCAATATCGGCAAGGTGCTGCTGCAGACATACGGGAACGACGTGAAAAACCGGGCCAAGGCCCGGGCGGCTGCCGGCTCCGACGCCAGAATGAACGGCTGTGAGCTGCCGGTGGTCATCAATTCCGGCAGCGGGAATCAGGGGATGACGGTCTCTCTGCCGGTTCTGGAATATGCCCGTGAGCTGCAGAGCAGCCGGGACGAGCTGTACCGCGCGCTGATCGTGGCCAATCTGATCGCCATCCATGTCAAGGCCGGCATCGGCTGCCTGTCGGCCTACTGCGGGGCGGTCTCCGCCGGGGCCGGGGCCGGGGCCGGCATCGCCTGGCTCCGGGGCGGCCGGCTGCGGGAAGTGGCGCACACGGTGGTCAACACGCTGGCCATCACCTCCGGCATTGTGTGCGACGGCGCCAAGGCCTCCTGCGCCGCCAAAATCGCCATCGCCGTGGAAGCCGGAATCCTGGGCTATGACATGTTCCGGATGGGCCAGGAATTTTTCGGCGGCGAGGGGATCGTCTCCGCCGGCGTGGAAAACACCATCCGGAACATCGGCCGGCTGGGGCGGGACGGCATGCGGGAAACCGACCGGGAAATCCTGGGCATCATGACGTCCTGCGTGGATTGAACGCCGGCCGGAACTTCCGGAAAGGAGCTGTCATGCAGATTACCATCGACCATCTGACGGCGGGCGCAGCCCGGGCGGAAGGGATTGCCGTCATCATCGACGTGTTCCGGGCCTATTCGCTGGAATGCTTCGCCTTCGACCGCGGCGCGGCCTGCATTTATCCCATTGCCGGCCTGGAGGAGGCCTATGCCATGAAGCGGTCCCATCCGGACTATCTGCTGGCCGGCGAACGCCGCGGACGGATGGCCCCCGGGTTTGACTTCGGCAACTCCCCCGCACAGCTGGAGCACGCCCGCCTGGAGGGCCGCACGCTGATCCATACCACCAGCGCCGGCACCCAGGGGATCGCAGCGGCCCGGCACGCCCGGCGGATTCTGGCGGCCGCCCTGGTCAACGCGGCCGCCACAGCCCGTTATATCCGGCAGTTGGGGGCAGACCGGGTAAGCCTGGTCTGTATGGGCTTTGAAAACCTGCGGCCCACGGAGGAGGATACGGTCTGCGCCGAATACATCCGCGCCCTGCTGAAAGGAGCGCCGTATGATGTGGCCGCCGCAGTCCCGCGGCTGCGGGAGGGGCCGGGCCGGCGCTTTTTTATACCGGAGGATCAGTCGTTTGCCCCGGAGCGCGACTTTGCCCTCTGCACGCAGACGGACCGTTTTCCCTTTGCCCTGGAAATCCGGACGGATGCGTCGGGACGGCGCCGGACCGTGCGCGTCGACCCGCAGCGGGCCGATCCGGAATAGCGCCGTCCCGCAGCAGGAAACGGGAACCGCCTTTGCGCCCAGGCGCAAAGGCGGTTCCCGTTTTGCGTTCTTCCCGGCCGGCCGTCCTCCGGAGCGGGCGGCCGGCGCCGGGATCAGCGGGAAAAATCAATGGGCCGCTCCCCATGCTCCTCCAGGAAGCAGTTGATCCGGGAGTATGGGCGGCTGCCGAAAAACCCGCGGTAGGCGGACAGCGGGCTCGGATGCGGCGCCTGCAGGATCAGGCGCGGATACGGGGAATCGGCGGCGGCAGCCGCCTTTTTCTGCGCCTGCGCGCCCCAAAGCACAAAGGCGACGGGCTGCGGCAGCTTCCGGACAGCCGAAACCGCCGCATCGGTAAAGCGCTGCCAGCCAAACGATTTGTGGCTGTTGGCCTTTCCCGCATCCACGGTCAGCACGGAATTGAGCAGCAGAACGCCCTGCTCCGCCCAACCGGAGAGATCCCCGTCTGCAGGGGGCGGGCAGCCCAAATCGCTCTCCAGCTCCTGAAACAGATTGCGCAGGGACGGCGGCAGTTTCACTCCGCGGCGAACCGAGAAGGCCAGGCCGTTGGCCTGCCCCGGTTCGTGATAAGGGTCCTGCCCCAGAATCACGGCGCGAACCTGCTCCGGCGGCGTCAGCGAAAACGCGCGGAACAGCTCCTCCTCCGGCGGATAAACCGGGCCGGCAGCCCGAGCGGCGTCTACCTGCCGGGCCAGAGCCTGGACATACGGTTTTTCCAGTTCCCCGGACAGCAGCGCTCTCCAGGGGCCCAATTTGTCAAAATTCATGCCAATCCTCCCCTTCCGCTGCCGGCGGGCAGCCTCTGTCCCATCATCATACCGGATTTTCCGGCGCAAAACAAGTGCCGCGGGAATAGGATGGCATCGGCAGCAATTCATGGCCGCCGGAGCTCGCCCTCCGTCCGTCCCCGCGGGACAGCGCCTGAGCCGGCGGCGGGGAAGCGCGCCTTCTGCAGCGTCCCGGCGGCAGTCTGCAAAATCCGAAAAAAGGGTGTGGAGCATGGTTTTACATACAGTGACCGCCGGCCAGACGCTGGCGTCCATTGCACGGGAATACGGCGTGGCCCCCGGCCTGGTGGCCAGGGTAAACGGCCTGACGGAACCGTACCGCCTGGCCGTCGGCCAAAGCCTTCTGATTCTGTTTCCGGCACAGCTGCATACGGTCCGGGAGGGGGAGACCCTTTGGACCATCGCAGCCCGGTACGGCACGTCGCCGCTGCAGCTGCTGCGCAACAATCCCAATCTGGAGGGCCGGGCCGCCTTATATCCGGGCCAGGTGCTCGCAGTGGCGTGGGCCGATCCCCCCGGCCGCTCCGTGGACGTCAACGGCTATGCATACCCGTTTGTAAACGAAGCGGTTCTGCGCGGGATCCTGCCGTATGCCACTTACCTGACGCCGTTTACCTACGGCGTTTCCGCCGAAGGCAGCCTGGTGGAACCGGAGGACCGGCGCCTGATCGAACTGGCCGCGGCATACGGCGCCGCGGCGCTGATGCATCTGTCCACTCTGACGGAAAGCGGCGGGTTTTCCAACGAGCGGGCCGCCTATGTGCTGAGCAGCCCCGCCCGGCAGGAAACGCTGGCCGCCCTAGCCGCCCGGCAGGCCGCCGCGCGGGGCTATCAGGGCGTGGATGTGGACTTTGAATTTATTGATCCGGCGCAGGCCGCGCTGTATGCGCAGTTTTTAGGCGTTCTGCGCGGCATGCTGCATGCGCAGGGCATGGAACTGGTCACCGCGCTGGCGCCCAAGGTTTCCGCGGATCAGCCGGGCATCCTGTATGAAGGCCACGACTACCGCCTGATCGGGGAAAATTCCGACGCCGTGCTGCTGATGACCTACGAATGGGGCTATACCTACGGGCCTCCCATGGCGGTGGCGCCCATCCAGGCGGTGCGGCAGGTGCTGGACTATGCAGTCACTGAAATCCCGCCGGAGAAGATCCTGATGGGCTTTCCCAACTACGCATACAACTGGACGCTGCCGTTTACGGCCGGCGAAAGCCGGGCAGCCAGCCTTTCCAACCCCGGGGCCGTGGAACTGGCCATCGCCGTCGGGGCGGAGATCCACTTTGACGAAACGGCGCAGACGCCCTATTTTTACTATACCGACGACGCCGGCGCGGTCCATGAGGTGTGGTTCGAGGACGCGCGCAGCAGCCTGGCCAAATTCCGTCTGGTCGAAGAGTACAGCTTCCGCGGCATCGGCTACTGGAACTTCATGCGGGCCTTCCCCGTAAACTTTTCCCTGCTGAACGCCCTGTTCCAAATCCGCTCCGGAACCGCCTGAGCGGCGCCGGCCTCCGCTGGTTTTGCGGACAATTCATAAATAAATCGCCAAAAATGCAAACAGAATGACAGACAATCCGGGCCGTTCATGATAGGATAAACCGGAATGAGAACAACACAGGAAGTGATCTTGCATGAAAATTGGGATCGGGATTGACACCGGAGGCACCTATACCGACGCGGTGGCCTACGATCTGGAGGCCCGGCGCATCCTGGGCACGGCCAAGGCGCTGACCACCCGGGAGAATCTGTCCGAGGGGATCCTGCAGGCGCTGGACGCACTGCCGGCGCACGCCCTGCAGCAGGCGGAGCTGGTCTCCCTGTCCACCACGCTGGCAACCAACGCCTGCGTGGAAGACCGCCTGGGGCGCACACGGCTGATCTTTCTGGGCGGCGACCCGCGGATCCTGACGCGGTACGGCCGGGAATACGGCCTGCCGCCGGCGGAGGAAATCCTGGTTCAGGAAAGCCACACCAGCTTCACCGGCGCCGTGGAGCAGGAGGTGGACTGGGAGCTGTTCCGCCGGCAGATTTCCAGGGGGTTTGCGGATCTGGACGGCGTCGGCATTGTGGAACAGAACGCTATGAAAAACGGCGCTGTGGTGGAGAAACAGGCGCGGGAGATCTTCCAGGCGCAATATGCCGTCCCGGTGGTCTGCGGCCACGAGCTGTTTTCCGCGCTCAACTGCCTGCAGCGGGCCTCCAGCACGCTGCTCAACGCCGGCCTGCTTCGGGTCATCGACGAATTTATGGCTGCAATCCGGACGGCCATGGAACAGCGCGGCATCCGGGCGTCCGTGGCGGTGGTGCGGAGCGACGGTACGCTGATGTCCGGGGCCTTTGCAGCGGCGCGGCCGGTGGAAACGCTGCTCTGCGGCCCCGCCGCCAGCGTGCTGGGAGGCTGCGCCCTCTCCGGCGAGACCGACTGCGTGGTGGTGGACATGGGCGGTACAACCACAGATCTGGCGCTGCTGGAGCACGGCGCGCCGGTGACGGAGCTGGACGGTGTCCGGATCGGCCGCTGGAAGACGTATGTGGACGGCCTCTACGTCAAAACCTTCGGTCTGGGCGGCGACAGCGCCATCCATTACCACGACGGCGCCGTCCGTCTGGAGGCGTACCGGGTCATCCCGCTGTGTGTGGCCGCGCAGCGGTACCCCTCCATCCTGCGGAATCTGCAGGCGCTGGCAGAGTCCGGCGTCCGGCACACCCGCTTTCTGCACGAACACGTTCTGCTGATGCGGGAAATCGGCGGCAGCAGCCGCTATTCCGAGGGCGAGCGGCGGCTCTGCCAGGCGCTCCGGGACGGCCCCCTGTGCCTCCGGGACGCGGCGGAGGCGGCAGGCGAAGACGTCTATACGCTGAATCTCAGGCAGCTGCTTCAGGATGGCGTCGTCCAGCTGTGCGGCCTGACGCCCACCGATATCATGCATCTGCGCGGCGATTTTACCGCATATGAGGCGAAGGCTTCCCTGTGGGGCGCCCGGTATGTGGCCCACAATCTGGATCTTTCCACCGAGGCGCTGGCCGACCAGATATACCGGGAAATCAAGCGCCGGATCTACCGCGGCATTGTGGAGCTGCTGCTGGAGCGGCAGGATCCGCACTGCCGCAGGCATGGCGTCAGTGAGGACGCGGCGCGGCTGATCGAAGCAGGCTTCGCACAGGCCGCCGGCGCGCCGGAGCAGGCTGTACGCCTGAACTTCAGCACCCGCTTCGCACTGCTGGGCATCGGCGCTCCCATCCACATCTTCCTGCCCGACGTGGCCGCCATGCTGGGCACCCGGGCGGTGATCCCCGAGCACGCCGAGGTTGCCAATGCCCTGGGCGCCATCGTGGGCGACATCACGGCGGAAGAGACGGTTGAAATCCGGCCGGACACGGCGCTGGGCGGGTACATCGTCTACGCGCCGGGCGGAAACCGGCGCTTCTCCGAGCAGGAGGATGCGGAAGCGTTCGCCCGGACGGAGGCGGAGGCGGCGGCCCGGGCCGAGGCGCTGCGGCGCGGCGCGCAGGAGCCGGTCTCTGTAGACAGCGAAATCCGGCGCGACCTGTTCACCGGCCGCGGCAGCGAGGTGTTCCTGGGGGCCGGCGCAGTTGCCCGCGCAACAGGCTGCTTCCATCTCTGACACAACGCGCCGCGCCCCTTTCCCCGGCAGCCGGGAACCCGCACGGCGGCGTTCCCGGCAAAACAAAACAGACGGAGGCGTTTCCGCCCTCCGTCTGTTTTGTTTTCGGAGCCTCCGGAGCCGCTTCCCGCCGCGCCGTCAGGCCATCATAATTTCAGAAATTGCGTCCAGAATTTTATCGTGGCAGCCGCCGCAACCGGTGGAGCAATGGGTGATCTTCTGGACCTCGGCAAAGGCCTGCAGCACATCGTCAAACCGCTGCATCTGGTGCAGCGCATGCTCCACGTCGGCATAGGACACCTGCTTGCAGTTGCAAATCATTTCATTGGCCTGCATGGGAATTCCTCCTGTCATAGATCATTTGCTCCATCATACCACCGCAAGCCTCCCGGTGTCCATTGGAAAATCAACATTTCCAATCTTTTTTCCGCCCTGCGCGCGGCTCATACGGGCAAATCATGCCGGCCGGCAGTCCGCACCTGGCAAATGGCGGCGGCATCCAGCAGCAGGACAAACAGGAAAAACACCGCCCCCATCCAGGGCAGACGCGCATCCAGGCAGAAATCATAGAAGCCATGGAGCAGCACCGGGATCCAAAAGGCCCGCAGGCGGTTCCGCCGGGCCAAAGCCAGACATTCCGCCGCGCGGCGCGGCTCCCGGCAGCGTCCGGCGGCGTCGGCGTAAAGCTTTGCCGTCCCGTAGTAAAATCCCATAAACACGGCAAAGGAGGCGTGGCCCGGGATGGCCGTCACGCTGCGCAGCAGCGCCGTCGCCAGCGTGCCGTCCCCCGCCACATAGAGGAGATTTTCCACCAGCGCAAAGCCCATGGAAACAAAAACCGCGTAAACAATGCCGTCAAACCGGTAATTAAACGCCGGGCTGCGCCAGGAGCCCAGCCGGAGAACCAGGAATTTCCCGCCCTCCTCCACCAGTCCGACCGCCGCAAAGCAGCAGAGGGCCGCATGCGGCACAGAAGCGGCAGGCAGGATCCGGCCCGCCAGCGCAAATCCGGCCCGCTCCAGCAGGGCAGCCGGCAGCACTGAGACGGCGCCGCCGAAGAACAGCGCCGCCAGCAGCTTGGGCGGCTCTTTTTCCACCCGGTCCCGCCGGTAGATATCCAGCAGCAGCACCAGGGGCGGCAGAATCGCCGCTGCCCACAGGATCCGGCCGAGCATCCAGGTTGTCATCAGACTGCCTCCCCCTTCCCTGCGGCGTTCGCCGCACGTCCTGCAGACGCGCGGTGAGCAGGCGGCGCATGCGCAGCGGTCGCGGCATTTTGTCTGTTATCATACCACGGAGGAGGCGTCCCGTAAAGCCCCGGCGCCCATATGCCCGCCGGTTTCCCCTGTTCCCCAAAAGAATTATCGCAAGTTCTGACGCATTCCGGGCCGCTTCGGGGAATTGCCATGCGGTTTTGCTTGCCCGTCTATTTCCCGACAAAATGTACCCGGTAGACAAAAAAACCATGATATTGTATAGTGAATCCTGCAAATTCCAAACTTTTACATAGGGAGGAGGGTGCCCTATGCACCCTTTGGAACGAGGGATTCGGCTGCCGCGGGCCACGGCGGAGGCGCCTGGGCGCCTGCCGCCTCAGCAGCGGGTGACCATCCCGCTGCAATGGGGAGAGACCGCGCTGGTTCGGGTGGGGGAAACCGTCCTCCTGGGGCAGCGCATCGCGGATGGCTCCGGCGATACAGTCCCGGTCCATGCCAGCGTTTCCGGCACCGTGGCCGCCATTGCGCCGCGAACCTGTGCCGACGGACGGCGCCATCCGGCCATTGTCCTGCAGAACGACGGGGCGGAACAGTGGGATTCCGCCGTCTGCGCACGGGCTCTGCTGGACGACCTCAGCGACGAACTGCTGCTCAATACGCTGTTTGAAGCGGGAATCCGGCTGCCGGACGGCATGCCGCTGGCCTCCGCCATCGCCGACGCCGGCCCCGGCGTACAAATGCTGATCATCAGCGCCATGGATCCGGAACCCAGCCTCTGCACCGAGGACGCCGTTCTGGCCTTCGACACGGAGGCCGCGCTCAGCGGGATCCGCGTGCTGGAGCGGCTTCTCCGGCCCCAGAACCTTGTTCTGGCGGTGGGCGCCGGTCAAAAGGCAGCCATTCGCGCAGCAGAGCGCTGGATCGGGCAGCGGCTGCGCCTGGCGGTCACGCCGGACGTATATCCGGCGGGTCATCCGCGCCGTCTGGCGGAACTGATCGGCGGCCTGCAGCCGGGCCAGACGGCGCGGGAGGGCGGCGTTCTGGTGCTGCCGGTCTCCGCGGCCGCCGCCGCGGGCCGCAGCGCCTACGAAGGCCTTCCGGTGGTGGAACAGCTGGTCTGCGTCAGCTGGGGCGACGGGCACAGCCTGCTGAAGGCGCCGCTCGGCGCGCCGGTCAGCGCCGTCCTCAGGGCCGCCGGGCACGACGGGGGGCTGGTTCTGGCCGGCGGGCCGATGACCGGAGTCTGCCTGGACAATCTCAGCGTGCCCGTGGTCAAGGGCCTGTCCGGCCTGACGCTGCTGCCGCGGCAGGCGGCCCCGCGGCAAACCGCCTGCATCCGCTGCGGGCGCTGCGCCGCCGTGTGCCCCGCAGGACTGCAGCCCTGGCAGAGCCAATGCCGCCGGGCGCGAAGGGATTGGAACGGATGCCTGCGCTGCGGCGCATGCCAATACAGCTGCCCCGCCGGTCTGCCGCTGCTGCAGGCCATGGGACGGCGCGGAAGGGAGGTGGCCGGCGTTGGATGAGGCCATTCGCACGGCGCCGTATCTGCACTGCTGCGACCACACCGGCCTGCGGATGCTGGACGTATCCATCGCGCTGCTGCCGGCCGTGGCCGGCGCCCTGTGGTTTTTCGGCTGGCAGGCGGCGCTGGTTCTGCTGGCCGCGCTGGCCGGCTGCCTGGCAGCGGAATGGGGCTGCGGCCGCCTGCTGCACCGCGGCGATCTCCGGGACGGTTCCGCCGCGGTCACCGGCCTTCTCCTGGGGCTTCTGCTGCCGCCCGGCTGTCCCTGGTGGGCTGCGCTGGCCGGCGGCGCTGCCGCCGCGGCCGTCAAAGGGCTGAGCGGCGGGTTGGGGCGGAATCCGGTCAATCCTGCGGCGCTGGCCCGGGTGCTCCTGCTGGCGCTCCCGGCCCTCCGCCCCGCCCCCATGCGCATGGCCGAAGGCAATTTCCTGATGGCCTACCTGGGGGGGAGCCTGGGAGAAACGTCCACGCTGCTTCTGCTGGCCGGAGCCGTTTATCTGATGATCCGCCGGCTGATCCCGCTGCGGATCACCGGCCCGGCGCTGGCCGCCGTCTTCCTGACCGGCCTCTGCATTCCCGGCTGCGATCCCCTGGCGGTGGCCGCCTGGGGCGGGAGCCTGCTGGCGGCGGCGTTCCTCGCCGCCGATCCGGTAACCTCCCCCATGAACGGCATCCTGCAGATCCTTTACGGCCTGGGCACAGGCGTACTCTGTACCCTGGCCGCCTATTACGGCTTCGGCATTGCCGGAACCTGCTGCGGGATTCTGGCCGTCAATCTGCTGGGCCGCCTGGCGGAGCTGCTGCTCCGCCGCTGGAGCCGCTGATGCGGCGTGCAAAGCGCGAACGCAAAGGCTGCAGGCCCTCTCACACGCAGGCCGCCCCCTGCGGCATACGCGCTGAAAAGCAAACGCCAAATTAAATGGTGTATAGATTCCCGCGCTGCCTTCCGCCCCTTTCGGCCTCCCGGGGCATGGAACGATGCTGGAGAACCCATTGGAAGGCCAGTAATAATAACTTTTCAAAGAGATATCGTGCTGTTCACACCAGATCTGATTTGTCAGTCCGGAAGCGCTGCATTGCCGTATATATACCTCTGCTTCCTTTTCCTGTCAAGCGAGTTTTGCCCTGTGAACATATCCTAATTTCGTTCATGACGGTACAAAATCCGCCTGACCTACTGACACTGAAAAGTAGCTCTCAACTGCAATCTGGTTATGACACAGATGCCGCAGCCAGCCCCTTTCCAGTGCCAGCCGGAAGCAAAGGTATAACACGCTAGACTTTGCAAGCAAAATCGTGTGCCAACAGGGATGCTGCTC
>JAHZEF010000043.1:15078-15836 GCA_019422005.1 Clostridiales bacterium | reverse complement strand
TGCTGCCGCTGCCGGAAAAGTTTCACGGTCTCACGGACCGGGAGACCCGGTACAGGCAGCGCTATGTGGATCTGATCGTCAATCCTGAAGTGCGCAGGAATTTTGAAATCCGGTCCAGGTTTATCAAGCATGTGCGTGATTTTATGGACGGCCGGGGATATATGGAAGTGGAGACGCCGGTTCTCAACACCATTTCCGGCGGCGCGACGGCGCGGCCTTTTGTGACGCATCACAATACGCTGGATATTGATATGTATATGCGGATTGCCACAGAGCTTCCGCTCAAGCGCCTGATTGTGGGCGGGATGGATCGCGTATATGAGATCGGCCGCATTTTCCGCAATGAGGGGATGGATCCCAAGCATAATCCGGAATTTACGACCATTGAACTGTATCAGGCGTACGCGGATTTCAATGACATGATGGATCTGTTTGAAGACCTGCTGACCTCCGCCGCGCAGAAGCTGCTTGGCACCTATGAGGTGGAGTGGCAGGGGGAGAAAATCAACCTGTCTCCCGGCTGGCCGCGGCTTCCCATGCATGAAGCGGTCAAGCAGTATCTGGGGATTGATTTTATGGCGCTGCACAGCGATGAGGAAGCTGTGGCTGCGGCGGCCGCGATCGGCGTGGAACTGCCTGAGACTGCGGAGAAGACTTGGGGCAATGCGCTTTACGCGTGCTTTGACCAGCGGGTGGAGGGAAAGCTGATTCAGCCGACCTTCATTACAATGCATCCGGTGGATGTGTCGCCTCTGGCC
>JAHZEF010000043.1:1495-15068 GCA_019422005.1 Clostridiales bacterium | reverse complement strand
CCCCGGCTGACCGAACGGTTTGAACTGTTCATCTGCCACAGCGAGATGGGCAATGCCTTCTCCGAGCTCAACGATCCCATTGACCAGCGCGCCCGATTCCAAAAGCAGGTCGAGCTGCGCGACAAGGGTGACGACGAGGCCGGTATGATGGATGAGGATTTCCTGACGGCGCTGGAATACGGCATGCCGCCGACCGGGGGCCTGGGAATCGGAATCGATCGCTGCGTCATGCTGCTGACCGGGAGCGACTCCATTCGGGATGTTATTCTGTTTCCGACAATGAAGCCGCTGGATTGAATAGCGGAACGCAGAGGCATAGAGATTCTATGCCTCTGTTTGTGCGGAGGTTGACCCTTGAAAGAGCGAATCATTTATTACTTTCTGCGGCATTCCAGGCATACGCGGAAAATCCGAACGGAACAATACATTGTGGCGGCGTTTTTGGCGGTAATCCTGCTGGGAGCGCTGCTGCTGACGCTTCCGGCAGCGTCCAGAAGCGGGACAAGCTGCGGCTTTTTGACCGCGCTGTTTACTTCCACATCTGCAACCTGTGTCACCGGCTTGGTGCTGGCGGACACGTATGTCCAGTGGACGGGATTCGGGCAGATTGTCATTCTGTGCCTGATCCAGATCGGCGGGTTGGGCTTTATGTCCATCATATCGATTTTCTTTTTCCTGCTGCATCGGAAAATCGGCCTGCAGCAGCGCCTGATTATGGCGCAGGGGTTCAGCCTGAATGGGATGGACGGCGTTGTGCACCTTGTGCGGAAGGTCCTGCTGTGGACGCTGGTGCTGGAAGCGGGCGGAGCTGCCATTCTGACGGCGCGCTTTGCCGGTACGTATGGTTTCTGGCAGGCGTTTCGATGGGGGATTTTCCATGCGATTTCAGCCTTTTGCAACGCCGGCTTCGACCTGTTCGGGAAACTGAAAAGCGGCAGCAGCCTCGAACTGTTTGTACATGATCCGGTGGTAAATTTTGTGATTATGGCGCTGATTGTCATCGGTGGCCTGGGATTCTATGTCTGGGTGGATCTGTCCCGGCGGGGCCGCCTGAAGCGCCTGTCGGTCCATACAAAGCTGGTGCTTTCCATCACGGCAGTTTTGATATTTGGAGGCGCCGCCCTCTTTGCCCTGCTGGAGTGGAATAATCCGGAGACGATCGGCAGGTTCTCCACCGGAGAAAAGCTCCTGGCGTCGCTGTTTCAATCTGTTACCTGCCGGACGGCCGGGTATGCTTCAGTGCCTCAGGGGGCGCTGACAGACGCCTCCAAGGCGCTGTCCTCTGTGCTGATGCTGATTGGGGGATCCGCAGGTTCCACAGCCGGCGGCATCAAAACCGTTACGGTCGGAATCCTGCTCCTGTCGGCCCTGAACGCGGCGCGGGGAAAGTCCAGGCTGACGGTTTTCGGACGCACCATCGGAGACGGCCAGATTCGGCAGGCGGTAACCGTGATGATTCTGATGGCTTCCCTTGCATTCGGCGGCGCCATCGCCATCAGTGCTGCCGGCGGCTTTTCGTTTTTGGACAGCCTGTTTGAAACAACCTCAGCGCTGGGGACCGTCGGGCTGACCACCGGCTTGACGCCGCTGCTGGGGGCGGGATCCAAAGTGCTGCTGATCCTCTTTATGTTTTTCGGAAGGGTCGGCATTATGACCATCAGCTTTGGTTTCCTGCTGAGCGACCAGGCGGAGGAGCGGTATCATTATGCGGAAGCAAAGGTTTTAATCGGATAGGAGCTGGAGAATGAAAACCTATATTGTAATCGGGCTGGGGCGGTTTGGAACGGCAGTTGCAACAAAGCTCTATGAGCTGGGAAACGAGGTTTTGGCAATTGACGCCAGGGAAGAAAACATCCAGCCCATTGCCAACCATGTTACCCACGCCGTTGTGGGCGATGCGCGGGACGAGGAGGTTCTGCGGGCCCTGGGGGTCAGAAATTTCGACTGTGCCATTGTGGCCATCGGAGAAGATCTGGCGGCCAGTGTACTGGTGACGCTGACGCTGAAGGAGCTGGGGGTTCCCGCCGTCATCTGTAAGGCGAGCAGCGAAGTATATAAGCGGGCGCTGGAAAAAGTGGGGGCGGACCGCGTGGTAATTCCGGAGCGCGAAATGGCAACCAAGCTGGCGCAAAGCCTGGCGTGCTTTATCGAACTCTCCAACGAGTATGGCATCGCCGAGGTCGCGGCACCGGAACACTGGATTGGAAAGACGATCCGGGAGCTGAACGTCCGGGCAAAGCATGGCGTTACGGTACTGGCGTTCAGAATTGACGGGAAAATACGCGTATTGCCGAACGCCGACGAAATCATTCGCGCCGGGACGGCGATCGTTGTACTCGGCCCCAATGAGCAGCTGGCCAGGCTGCAGAAGCTGTGAACGCCGAGCGGATTACCAGCAGGCAGAACCCCGTGATGCAGCATATGAAAAAGCTTCAGGCATCGCGCCGATACCGGCAGCAGCACAGCGAAGTCGTCGGGGACGGCATCAAACTGCTGGAAGAGGCAATCCGCTGGAAAGCCGGGCTGCGCGTGGTGGCGGCGGCAGATGACCTGGAGGTTCCGGCGCTGCCGGAGGAGGTCAGGCTGATCCGGGCCCCGCGGGATGTGCTGGAGAGCGTTTCCGCCATGCAGACGCCGCAGGGGGTTCTGTTTGTGTGTGCGACGCCGCCGTCGGGGCCGCTGCAGCTGTCGGGAGGCAGCCTGATTCTAGAGGGAATCCAGGATCCGGGAAATCTGGGAACCATTCTCCGGACAGCGGACGCGCTGGAAGTTCCGGTGGTATTGGCTGAAGGCTGCGCCGATCCCTACAGCGCCAAGGCTGTGCGCGCTTCCATGGGGGCCGTGTTCCGGACGCCGCCGCAGATGGCAGGGCGCGGGGAGATTGCCGCATACTGTGCGGCAAACCGGATCGCGCTGCTGGCGGCCGCACTTTCAGAACATGCGCTGGATATCCGGGAGGCCGATTTGGCGCGCGCAGCAGTGATTATCGGCAGCGAAGGGCAGGGGATCAGCCGGGAATTCCTGCAGCTGTCGGAACGGCAGATCGTCATTCCGATGAGCGAGCGGTGCGAATCCCTGAATGCGGCGGTCGCTGCGGCGATTGTCATGTGGCAGATGAGGCGATAGAGGAGGGGGGGGACGGGCGATGCTGACAGACTGGATCTGGCTGTCGACAAGGAAAGGGATTGGAAGCCGTTCGGTATTGCGGGCCCTTTCTTACTTCACAACGGCGGAGGAAGCGTTCCGGGCGCCGGAGCAGGAGTATCGGCTGGCCGGCTTTACCGATGCGGAGGCTGCGGCATTTTCGGATAAATCTCTGGACGGACCGGGGAGGATCCTGGAAGAATGCGCGCAGAAGGGAATTCATATTTTGACATATCAGGACGCCGCGTATTCTGCCCGCCTGCGCAATTTGCCGGATGCGCCCGCCGTTTTATATTACACAGGGATGCTTCCGCCCTTTGATGAAGAGCCGCTGGTCGCTGTGGTCGGATCGCGCAAATCTTCTCCCTATGGCCTGAGCTGCGCCAAGCGGCTGGGATACCAGATCGGGATATGCGGCGGCATTGTGGTCTCCGGCCTGGCCGAGGGCGGCGACGCCATGGCGATGCTGGGAGCGGTATCCGCAGGACGGCCGGTAGTCGGTGTTTTGGGCTGCGGCGTGGACGTGATTTATCCGAAATGCAATCGGAATTTGTATGAGGATGTCCGCCGACGCGGCTGCCTGATCAGCGAGTATCCGCCGGGAACGCCGCCGTTTCCGCAGCATTTCCCGGCAAGGAACCGGATCCTCAGCGGTTTGTCCTTGGGTGTGGTCGTAGTGGAGGCGCCTGCGAAAAGCGGCGCGCTGATCACTGCCGGCCTGGCACTGGAGCAGGGGCGGGACGTCTTTGCGGTGCCTGGAAATATCGGGCTCAGCTGCTGTGCCGGCAGCAACCGCCTTCTGAAGGAAGGGGCTGCGCTGGTGGAGAGCGGATGGGACGTTATGAGCGAATATGCGGCGCTGTATCCGGATAAGATCCGGGAAAGACGGACAGGAGACGGATTGGTCGCATCGGAGGATGAACTGCGCGTTTACGGAGAAACGGCGGCGGCGTCTGTGGCGCAGCCGGCAGAAAATCTGTCGGCAGCCGACAAAAAAGCCGTTGACATTCCTGGGGACAGGGACTATATTGACGTACAAGCCATCATGGACAGCGTTTCAGAGGAAGAGAAGAAAATCCTTCTGACACTGGATAAGCCGCGCCATATTGACGAACTGGTGGCGGCCTGCGGTGTGAACGCCGGCCACGTCCTGGCTGCACTGACAGTATTGGAAATCAAACAATACGTGAAGCGCCTGCCGGGCAATCGCTATGAGCTGGCACGCCGATTATGATAAATCAGCCGGTAAAAGGCCGGCGAGTTGGAGGAACATGCATGTCTAGTGAACAGACGAACCTTGTGATCGTGGAGTCTCCGTCCAAGGCGAAGACCATTGGCAAATATCTGGGGCCCCAGTATCAGGTAAAGGCCTGTATGGGGCATCTGCGGGATCTGCCGAAGAGCACAATGGGCGTCGATTTTGAACATAATTTTGAGCCGCATTATATTCCCATGAAGGGAAAGGAAGCTGTGATCTCTGATCTGAAAAAAGCTGCCAAGGGAAGCAGCAGCGTTTATCTGGCAACAGACCCGGATCGCGAGGGTGAGGCAATTTCCTGGCATTTGAAGGAACTGCTGAATATTCCGGATGAAAAGACGCTTCGGGTGACGTTTAACGAAATTACGAAAAATGTGGTGACGAAAGCCATTCACGAGCCGCGGGGAATTGACTATGACCTGGTGGATGCGCAGCAGGCGCGCCGGATTTTGGACAGGATTGTCGGTTATCAGCTGAGCCCGCTGCTGTGGAAAAAGGTTCGGAAGGGGCTCTCCGCCGGGCGGGTCCAGTCTGTTGCGACCCGGCTGGTGGTGGACCGGGAAAACGAAATCCGGGCCTTTGAGCCACAGGAGTACTGGTCGCTGGACGTCCAGCTGGAGCGTGTGGGCAAACCCGGAACGTTTCGGGCGCGTTTTTACGGCGATCCCAAAAAGCGGGAGCTGAAGAACGAAGCGGAAGTTTCAGAAGTCCTGAAGACGCTGGAAGGCGGCAGCTTCTCCGTGGCCAGTGTCAAACGCTCTGAAAAAAAACGATCCCCTGCGCCTCCTTTTATCACGTCCACCCTGCAGCAGGAGGCGTCCAGAAAGCTGAATATGACGCCAAAGCGGACGATGGCCATTGCACAGCAGCTGTATGAAGGCATTGACATCACCGGCGAAGGAACGCTGGGCCTGATCACCTATATGCGTACGGATTCCACGCGCCTGTCGGACGATGCGCTGGAGGCTGCAAAGGAGTTTATCTGCGACCGGTACGGCAAGCCGTATTACAACGGCGCACATCGTCAATTCAAAACAAAAAATGCGGCGCAGGATGCGCACGAAGCGATTCGGCCCAGTAACGTCCGTCTGGATCCGGAAAGCATTGCCGCCGATCTGACCAAGGATCAGTACCGCCTTTACAAGCTGATTTGGAGCCGCTTTGTGGCTTGCCAGATGTCCAATGCGATCTACGATGCGATTGCCATTGAAGCGGTCTGCGGCAGGAATGTATTCCGTGCCAACCATCAGAGCCTGAAATTCGCGGGCTTTACGGCGGTTTACGAAGAGGGGCGGGATGATGAAGCGGAAGAAACGCAGTCGCCGCTGCCGGATCTCACAGAGGGGGAGCCGCTGAAGCGGATCTCCAGCGAGCAGGAGCAGCACTTTACACAGCCGCCGGCACGCTACACGGAGGCGACGCTGGTGCGGGCCATGGAGGAGAAGGGCGTCGGGCGCCCGTCTACTTATGCGACGATCATTTCCACGATTCAGGACCGGGAATATGTCATTAAAAAAGAAAAACGGCTGATGCCAACGCCACTGGGCGAGATCGTAAACGGCTTGATGGTAGAGCGGTTCAATGATATTGTGGACGTGGAGTTCACTGCCGGCATGGAGGCGCGCCTGGATCAGGTGGAAGAGGGAAAGCTGCCCTGGAAACAGGTGCTGGCCGATTTCTATGAGGACTTCAGCAAGGAGATGGCAGATGCGGAGGAAGCGCTGAAGGATACGCGCCTGAAGGTGCCGGATGAAGTGACGGACGAGATCTGTGAGCTGTGCGGCCGCAATATGGTGGTCAAGGTGGGCCGTTTCGGGCGGTTTTTGGCGTGCCCCGGCTATCCGGAGTGCAAGAATACAAAGCCGATCGTCGAACGCATGCCGGGCCGGTGCCCCAAATGCGGAAGCGGCCTGCTGAAACGCAAATCCAAAAAAGGTTACGCGTACTATGCATGCGAACGGGGAGCGGAGTGCGGCTTCATGTCGTGGGATGTGCCGACGGAGTTCGACTGCCCGGCCTGCGGCCAGACGATGTTTAAAAAATCCGGCCGCGGCCAGATGAAGCCGTTTTGCATCAACGAGGCGTGTACCAACTTCCTTCCGGAAGATCAGCGCGGCTATCGCAAAAAGCCGGCAAAAGAGGCGGAAGCTGCGGAAGCAGCGGAGGCGGCGCAGGAAGCGGAGCCGGAGGCCAAACGGAAGCCTTCCAAAAAAGCGGCTGCGAAAAAGCCGGGCAAGGCCGCCGCGGCCGGGAAGGCTTCTGAAAAGCCGGAAACGGAGCCGCTGCCGGAATCCCTGGGAAAGGACGGCGCGCTATGAGTGCGGTAAAGGTGATTGGCGCGGGCCTCGCCGGATGTGAAGCGGCATGGCAGCTGGCAAAGCGCGGGCTGGAAGTGGAACTCTGTGAAATGAAGCCGGGGAAAATGTCTCCGGCGCATCACAGCGCAGAGTTTGCCGAATTGGTTTGTTCCAACTCCCTGCGGGGAGATCGGCTGGAAAATGCGGTCGGCCTTTTGAAAGAGGAGCTCCGGCGCTGCGGCAGCCTGATCATGCGCTGTGCAGACGCCACGCGGGTTGAGGCCGGCGGCGCGCTGGCAGTGGACAGGCATGGGTTTTCTGCGCTGGTCACGGAGAATATACGGAACTGTCCCGGCATTCATATCTGTTCGGGAGAGGTCACCCAGGTGCCGGAAGGGCCGGTGATCCTGGCCACGGGGCCCTTGACCAGCGACGCGCTCAGCGAGGCGATCCGAGAATACTTCGGCGGTACGGACTATCTGAATTTTTTTGACGCGGCTGCCCCGCTGGTCAGCGCTGAATCCATCGACATGGAGCAGGCTTGGTTCGCTTCCCGGTATGACCGCGGAACGGCGGATTATATCAACTGCGCCATGGATCGGGAACAGTATCTTGAGTTTGTTGAGGCCTTGAAGCATGCGGAGGAAGCGCAGGTGCACGGCTTTGAGGACAGCATGGTTTTTGAGGGCTGTATGCCGGTGGAGGTCATGGCGCGCCGCGGCGTGGATACGCTGCGGTACGGCCCCCTGAAGCCGGTGGGGCTGAAGGATCCGAAAACCGGGCGGGAGCCTTATGCAGTGGTGCAGCTCCGCAGGGATAACGCTGCCGGCAGCGTCTACAATATCGTCGGGTTCCAGACGCATTTGAAATTTCCGGAGCAGAAACGCGTCTTCTCCATGATCCCGGCGCTGCATGAAGCGGAGTTCGTTCGCTACGGTGTGATGCATCGAAATACGTTTTTGAATTCCCCCCGATTGCTGGATCGGTATTATGCCGACAAGCGGGATCCTATGGTGGCGTTTGCAGGGCAGCTCACCGGTGTGGAAGGGTATGTGGAGTCCACAGCCTCCGGCTTCCTCTGCGCGCTGGGCCTGGCATCCAGAATTTGCGGCAGGCCTCTGCCGGAGTTTTCCCGGGAAACTGCGATCGGTGCGTTGGCCTGGTATATCAGCGAAGGGTGCGCCGGGGAGTTCCAGCCGATGAATGTGAATTTCGGCATTCTCGCTCCGCTGGGCTGCCGTGTGAAGGGCAAAGCCAACAAAAATCTGGCGATTTCCAGACGCGCGCTGGAGCTGATAGACGGCATGCAGGATTCGTTGAATTGGAAAGGAGCCCCGTTATGAGGATTATTATCGACGCTATGGGCGGCGACCATGCGCCGGCGGCGGTTGTGGCGGGCGCGGTACGCGCTGCCAGGACAGTCGACGCGGAGCTGGTTCTGGTAGGCCGCGGCGCGGAAATTCTGCAGGAACTGGAAAAAAACGGGATCCAAAATCTGCCGAAGGGTATGGAGATTGCCCATGCGGAGGATGTGGTGGACATGCATGACGATCCGGCGACCGTGGTGCGCAAGCGCAGGGACTCCTCCATGGTGGCCGGGCTGCGCATGCTGGCGGAGGACAAGGGTGACGCGATGATTTCAGCCAGCAGCACAGGCGCTCTGCTGGCGGCGTCTACGTTGATTGTCAAGCGGATTCCCGGCATTCGGCGCGCTGCCATGGCTCCGACCCTTCCCACGGCGGGAGGCAAGTGCGTGCTGATTGACTGCGGCGCGAATGCGGAAAGCACGCCGGAGTTTCTGCTGCAGTTTGCCTGCATGGGATCCTTTTACGCGCAGAGCGTGCTGGGGATTGAGCAGCCGCGCGTGGGGCTGCTGAACATCGGGACAGAGGATACCAAGGGGACGGAACTGCAGAGGCAGGCCTACGGGCTGCTGCAGAATCTCTCGGAAGCGGGCGGTATCCGCTTTATCGGCAATATTGAGGCGCGCAGTGTGATGGCAGATCTGGCAGACGTGGTGGTAGCGGACGGGTTTTCAGGCAATATCCTGCTGAAGAGCATTGAGGGGACAGCGAAGTTCATGTCAGATCAGATGAAGCAGATTTTCCTGCGGAATGCAGCGACCAAGCTGAGCGCCGTATTCTGCCGGAAAGGGATTGCAGATCTGAAGCGCATGATGGATTACCGTGAGGTGGGCGGAACGCCGTTCCTGGGGATTACGAAACCGATTATCAAGGCGCACGGATCGTCCGATGCCTTGGCGATCTGCAATGCCGTGCGGCAGGCCGCGGACGCTGTACGTGCTGACCTGGCGTCGTCCATTGAAGCGCATATGCATCTCATGACAATTCCAAAGGAGCTGGAGCATGCTGAGTGATCTGGAGAGGGAACTGGGATATACGTTTCGGGAGAAACGGCTGCTGGAAAATGCGTTGACGCACAGTTCCTATGCCAACGAGAAGTGGAAGAACAGTTTGGCGAGCAATGAGCGTCTGGAGTTCCTGGGGGACTCCATTCTGGGATTTGTAGTGGCGGAATATATGTACCGGAAATACCCGGACCATCCGGAGGGGGATCTGACGCGTATGCGTGCCGACCTGGTCTGCGAGACCAGCCTGGCCCAGGTGGCCGCACGGCTGGATCTGGGCGCATACCTGCTGCTGGGGCATGGAGAGGAGCAGGGCGGCGGCAGAACACGCAACAGCATCACCGCTGACGCAGTAGAATCCGTCATTGCGGCGGCATATCTGGACGGCGGCTTTCAGGCCGCAAAGGGGATTGTGGACCGCCTGATCCTTTCAGACGTACCAAAAGGGCGGCCGCGCAACTTTGACTTTAAAACGGCGCTGCAGGAACTGGTACAGCGCAGAAAAAATCAGGTTCTGGCGTATACGCTGCTGGAAGAATCCGGCCCGGATCATGACAAGACCTTCCGCGTTGAGGTAACGCTCAACGGGGAGGTGGTCGGCATGGGAACCGGCTCCAGTAAGAAGCGGGCGGAACAGGCTGCGGCCGAAATGGCGGTGGACCGCCTGTTTCCGGACGCATGAACGCGGGAAGAGAAAGCGCGGAGGGCCGGCCTCTGCGCTTTTCCTGTCTGCACAGTGGGAGAAGGGACGCTCATGGTACGAAATCATATTATTCCGATGTTCATTCCGCATATCGGCTGCCCGCACCAATGTGTTTTTTGCGATCAGCGCAGAATTTCAGGCGCGGCTCAGCCGGTTACGCCGGAACAGGTGAGGGCGGCGCTGCGTGCGGCGCTTCCGCACTGTACCGGCAGTGCGGAGGCCGCTTTCTACGGAGGCAGCTTTACAGCGATGGCGCCGGCGTACCAGCAGTCGCTGCTGAATGCGGTACAGCCGTTTTTGGAGGATGGATCCGTCTCGTCAATCCGCATCTCCACACGCCCGGACGCTGTGGATGCGGCGGCGCTGGAGCGGCTGCGCCGGGCCGGCGTCCGCACGATAGAACTGGGGTGTCAGTCCATGGATCCTGACGTATTGCGTTGCTCCGGCCGCGGCCATGGGCGGGAAGCCGTTTTTCATGCGGCCGAAGCTGTCCGCCGCGGCGGTTTCCGGATGATCCTGCAGATGATGACCGGTTTGCCCGGCGATACGGAGCAGAGTGCGCTCCGCACGGCGCGTACCCTGGCGGATTTGAGGCCGGACGGCGTACGGATCTACCCGACTGTGGTAGTTCGGGGTACGGAACTGCATCGCCGATATCTGGAAGGGACATATCGTCCGCAAACAGTGGAGGATGCAACAGAACTCTGTGCGAAGCTGCTGCCGATTTTTCTGGAGGCAGAAATTCCAATTTTGCGCATCGGACTGCAGGCAACAGAGGAGCTCCGCGCGGGCGGCGCTGTGGCAGGCGCGTACCATCCGGCATTGGGGGAGCTGGTTCGGTCCAGGGTATACCGGAGGCGGGCCTGCGAGCTGCTGTCTGCTCAGACCGGGCGGACGGCGGTTACATTGGGCGTTGCGCCGAACCGCGTCAGCCTGATGGTCGGGCAAAAACGATGCAATCTGATTTGGCTGCAGGAACGATTTTCGATTTCCCGAATAAAAGAAGTTGTGGCGGCGGATGTGGGAGACTGGCAAATCCTCCTGCAATCCCCGCCGGATATTTCTCCCTGATTGCTGCCAATGAGAACGGTGCGGTTACGACGTACACCATAATACCTTGCCCGCAAATAGTAGGGACCAGTTTTCTGATCGAAGTATTCGCCGCAGTAGCGGAAGGGATTGGTGTCTGCGGGGTCGGGAGACTGCTCCACGCCGAAGGCGTCGTAGTGGTATTCCCGAATCTTCGCTCCATTCCAATCTGTGAGCTGTATCACGTCCCCATGGGCATTGTATTCGTAATAGATCGAGTTGCTGTTGGGCTCTTCTCGGGCAAATAGATTGAATCCCCAAAGATTATTGATTGGCGATTTCACCGTCAATGATTTCCGCTGCCAGTTTGGAATCCACCCATACCTGACGCACCCCATTCTTCGTGTGCCGCAAGCCGTCCGGCCTTATGATCCCGTTATCGGTCGCTTTACACAACAGGACAGTGTAATGTATACTATTCAGAAGACCCCAACCGATCAACAAATAATCGAACCATTATCCCTGAACCTTTATGCATATGCGTATCAAAATCCTGTTAAGTATCGAGATCCCAGCGGAAATATGCCTGAGGCTTTTGATACGGCGGCGGAGATTGCTCAAGCCGATGGCCCATATCCCATCGCTGATCTCGCTGCAGGAGGCTATCTGATATATGCAGGTGGGAAATGGGTTTGGACAAACAGAGTCGAAATTGCAAACAATTTTGTTAGCGGAGCAAAATTCATCGGCGGCAAAATAGCCGATGGTGCGCAATGGTTAATCGAAGAAATTCAAGACAGTTGGTCTGCCATCACAAATTTGTACAAAGAACACACAAATAACGCCAGACCAAGTACAAAAGGAAAACATGAGGAGGGAGAAACACGAAGACAAAGAAACCAAAACGGTGAGAAAGGCGATGCAAGGCGCAAGCCAAATCCCAATAAACGTCGTCAATGATAAGGGGTATCAGCATGAGAAAGCAGGACATCCTACCAAGTTTGTCAAAGCATATTCAACAACATCATTACCTTGACGTCACAATTCAAACAGCCAATGAAGAAAAAATACAATGTATTCCGATTGCAGTGAGTAAAGAGTTTGTTTTGGTTTTAAACTATCTGGATTTTATAGCGGACGGATTTTATATCATACGTATCAAAGATATTGTCAATTTGTGCTACTCTGATTCCTGCCGTTATTTTGAAACAATTGTCAAAAAAGAAGGGGCAATGACTTTCATTCAACATACACCCCCAATTACCCTGAGCAGTTGGAATACCGTTTTCTGTTCATTAAAAAAACTGGATGGGATTGTTATCGTCGATATTGGAAAAGAAAACTGTGTCAATGTGGGAAAAATCTGTAATGTATTGGAAGACGCAGTTTCTATGTTATGCTTTAGCCCAACAGGCGAATGGGACGATCAGGAATGGGTGGAGACTTTCGACAATATCACCGGTGTCAAGTTTGACAATCATTATACAAATACATTTGCAAAATACCTACCCAAATGAGTTTCTATTACCACCAAATTTTGTGAACAAGTTTGTGTTTACATGCCACCAAATCGTCCAACGCAAGCACTCGAGCAATGTAAAACACTTTGTTCGCAAGCAATGCAACGGAGTAAAATAAGTTTGGTTCTTACACACACACCAAAACCGGCTGAAATGCAAAAAAGGACAAGTCCCAACATGGCGGACCTCATTGGGATGTGAAACCTAAGAGCGACTCTGGACACCTCAATGTAGGACCAGACGGAAATATTTTTGGAGGATCAAATTGGTGGAAAAAATCAGACTGAAAGAGCTCAATCATTCCTTAAAGCAATGTGGGATTGGTGTTGACAGCGATGAAATTGATGCTACACCGCAATTTGCAGTCCACCATATGCATGATTGGGACCATGGGTATGACGGATTTTATGGGCTCCGTGTATATGAGGATGGCAGCTATGATCGCGGTACGGGTTTCTCCGGAACCAGACGAGAATTTTACGCCGATATGCAGGAAATTCTTAGTTTTTTATTCTCATATTTCCATGAAAGAAATATCAAAAAACTCATTATCGCGCCGTGTTATCGCTATAACCAATTCGCGCTGAATGCAGAAAAGAATGATATTTTCCAGGAAATTTATGCGTTTCTTCGGGAGTATGGCGTACGTAAAAACGAGCGTTCAGGCATCGAAATAACAGTCGATAAACATTACAAACAGATCGAAATGGTGATTGAGGGTGGGTTTCGAGGTATTTCAGAATTATGCTTGTTTGCACCCGCACAAAAAGTCTTGCTTGCGCCAAGCCACCATTTTGGAATTACATTTTTCACACAGAATAAATCGAAGGAGACAGAGACGGTACTCAGTTTATTGAAAAACTATCCGAATCTGAAATACTTTGATTTTTCTTAATCCTTTTGGAGCAGAAGCAGCCGCAAACTTTAATGATTTTGACGGCTGCTTCTGCAAGGATCCCAAAGGCGGAACGGAGCAGTATTCTCCAAGAGACATACAGTTCAAAACCGCGGGCTTTTGTCCTTCCGGTGGAAGTTGGTAGAGCCTTCTCTTTTGAGTACGAAAGTTACACCTGCGGAAATGATGGGCGGTATATTCCGGCTTTGACGGCTTTCCTGCCGCTACTCCTCTGGACAGTTCTGAAAGCTTAGCCTTAACAGAGTTGCTGATGGAGTCTAATCATGCAGTTATCGTTCATGTGCCAACACCAATTGAGGAGAGGACAAATGTTAAAAAAACTGCAATTCCCGAAAACG
>JAHZEF010000043.1:0-1485 GCA_019422005.1 Clostridiales bacterium | reverse complement strand
AAATTGGATGCATTGGTTCGGCTTTCGTAATCATGATCCTGTATTCTGTATTTGTATGGAAGTCCCAAGCGGCTGTTTGAGCGAAAATATGGATACGCTGGTCAGTGGGGAGTACAAGGAGGGGATATAGCCAGAGTGTTGACTGCGTGGAGCACGGGAAACTGGAAAAAATGGAAATAGGGGGCAATATGGGAAAGAAGATTCTGCTGCTTTTAATAGGAATTGCTGTAACGACCATATTGGCTTTAATGTGGTTCATGAACTACGGAAAAAATGATGCTAATATGGTATTTAAAATTCCGTCGGGATTCGTTCATTTACAGACGAACTTAAAGAACGGATTGACATATACAGGGTTCGAAACACAGATTGTGTTTTTAGATGCCGATGGAGTTGGTATATATCAAACTGACTTCAAAAATAGTGAATTCATTGTTAAGTATAAGGGTGAATATTATGTTGACGAAGAAAAATTATTGGAATTGTTAGACGTAGCAGCTATTTCACCCGATCAACGCCTTAAGCTGTATCGGTTAGGCGATGAAATTAAAATACGCGGTGAAAATAAAATCTATAATATATCGATTCTGGAGGTGATAGAAGAAATCGTGAATGACAAAAAGACGGTGGATATAAAATTTTCCGCAGTCGATGCTACTGAAAGTGATCTGAAGAGCATGTTTTCTTTTGTTGAAATAACGGTAATGGGCTCCGATAATTCGGGGACAAGCAATATGTTTGAATTCATTGACGAGGAAACAATTCAACTGGAAATGAAGGCAGATAGGGAAATGACTGCAATCGTACTGAAGAGCCCAGAATATCCCGGGCTAATTTATAGAGTACTAACCGAATAGAGACATATGGATGGTGAACAACCGCCGGAATCAACACGATTCCGGCGGTTCCCATTACATCATATTCCGATCAGATATACTTCTCCTTGCCAGCGCAGGGCCTGCCCGGTATAATGAGATATACTGTATTCCATCAAAAAGCTCCGAATCCTCCATTCCTGATCCCGGGCCATTCCATGTACCAGTTGTCTGATGAAGCACAGGGGGGAGCCCCCTTGAATGGGTATGCTGGGGGATACTGCCCGCCCAAGATGGAACCGAACCGGGCGGGTCATGACAGGGGGCGATATGAAAAAAGTACGTTTCATCTTGATTGCCTTTGTTGTTTGTTTTGTGCTGTATTGGGGCGGTTCCATTCTGGACGGTTCTAAAAGCTTAACCTTAACAGAGTTGCTGATGGAGTCTAATCGTACAGTTGTCGTTCATGGGCCAGGTTGGCGTGTACCAACACCACTTGAGGAGATGGACAGATGTTAAAAGATTGTAATTCCAGAAAACGTTGGATTCTAATTGGAGGCATTGGCTCGGTTTTCGTAATCATGATCTGTATTCTGTATTTGTATGGAAGTCCCAAGCGGCTGTTTGAGAGAAAATTTGGCTTTCCGCTGCCGGAATCCGCAAACATTCT
>JAHZEF010000042.1:506-16165 GCA_019422005.1 Clostridiales bacterium | reverse complement strand
TGCGCCCGCTTCATCTCCATCGCCGGCCATACCATGCGCGAGGGGAAATGGGAGAAGAAGGCATACGGCAAAGGCATGGAGCTGGGCGGCAAGACGCTGGGCGTCATCGGCTACGGACGGATCGGCCAGGCGCTGGGCCGGATGGCGCAGGCCATCGGCATGAACGTCCTGGCCTATGATATCTTCCGCGCCGAAGGCCTGGAATGCGAAACCATGCGCTACGTGGAGCTGGACGAGCTTCTGGCAAAATCCGACTTTATTTCCCTGCACACGCCGGCAATTGACGGGAAGCCCTTGATTAATCGTGAAAACATTGCTAGAATGAAGGATGGTGTGGTCTTTATCAACACTTCCCGCGGGAACAACGTGGATGAAGACGCCCTTCTCGAGGCGCTCAACAGCGGAAAGATCCGCAGCGCCGGTCTCGACGTCTATGCGGACGAGCCCGCTACCAATCAGGCCCTCTACAGCCACCCGATGGTCTCCTGCACGCCGCACATCGGCGCGGCAACCAGGGAGGCGCAGCAGAGGATCGGCATGGAGATCGTGGACATCATCGAGAACTTTCAGCGGTAATTTCCCGCTGCTGGGCGGGGGGTTATAGAATAACAGGAATTTTTATGAGGAGGAATTAACTGTTATGAACGCGTACATCAACAGCGTCATTGAGAACGTGAAGAAAAAGCACGGTGATGAGCCCGAGTTTGTGCAGACCGTTGAGGAAGTCTTCTCATCGATCGAACCCGTAATCAATGCGCACCCCGAGTATGAGAAGGCCGATCTGCTCAACCGCATGGTGGAGCCGGAGCGGATGTTCACCTTCCGTGTCTGCTGGATGGACGACAGCGGCGCCTGGCATACCAATATCGGCTACCGCTGCCAGTTCAACGGAGCAATCGGCCCCTACAAGGGCGGCCTGCGCTTCCATCCCTCCGTCTATCCCGGTATCATCAAATTCCTCGGCTTTGAGCAGACCTTCAAGAACTCCCTGACCGGCCTGCCCATCGGCGGCGGCAAGGGCGGCTCCGACTTTGATCCCCGCGGCAAGTCCGATGCGGAAATCATGCGGTTCTGCCAGAGCTTCATGACGGCTCTGTACCGCTACATCGGGCCGGACGTGGACGTCCCCGCCGGCGACATCGGCGTGGGCGGCCGTGAGATCGGTTACCTGTACGGCCAGTACCGCCGCCTGAAGGGCGCCTTTGAAAACGGCGTCCTGACCGGCAAGGGCCAGACCTACGGCGGCAGCCTGGTGCGTCCGGAGGCCACCGGCTACGGTGCGGTGTACTACCTCAACGAAGTGCTGGCGCATGAGGGCGAAACCATTATGGGCAAAACCATCGCCATTTCCGGCTTCGGCAATGTGGCGTGGGGCATCTGCAAAAAGGCGATGCAGCTGGGCGCCAAGGTCGTGACGCTGTCCGGCCCCGACGGCTACATCTACGATCCCGACGGCATCAGCACCCCCGAAAAGATCGACTATCTGGTGGAGATGCGCGGCAGCGGCCGTGACAAGGTGCAGGATTATGCCGACAAGTTCGGCTGCGAATTCCATGCCGGCGAAAAGCCCTGGGGCGTCAAGGCAGACATTATCATGCCCTCCGCCACCCAGAACGACGTCAACATGGAGCAGGCCAAAAAGATTGCCGCCAACGGCATCAAGTATTACATCGAAGTGGCCAACATGCCCACCACCAACGACGCCCTGGCCTATCTGATGGAGCAGAAGCATATGATCGTCGCTCCCTCCAAGGCGGTCAACGCCGGCGGCGTGGCAGTCTCCGCACTGGAGATGAGCCAGAACTCCGAGCGCCTGAGCTGGAGCGCCGACGAGGTTGACGAGAAGCTCCACGGCATCATGCACAATATCCACCAGGCTTCCGTGGAAGCCGCCGAAGAGTATGGCCTGGGCTACAATCTGGTGGCCGGCGCCAACATCGCCGGCTTCAAGAAGGTTGCCACAGCCATGATGGAGCAAGGAATTTTCTGATCGCAGCCCAATCCGGTTTTCCGGCGGACCGAACGGTCCGCCGGTTTTCCATCTGCGGCGGCCAGCCTGTTTTCCCGGCGCAGCCCCCTTCCGCAGCATATGCGCAGAGCCGGCGGGCGATTGTGCGGAGCCTCCAAATATTTCGTCGGATTTCCGTCCCTTCTGGTGGGAAACGCCGTTGACAAGCCCCTGGGAATACGATAAAATATTTAATTAGAAATGACGCAGGAGGTTGCTTTATGAGATATCTGCTGACCGGCGGTTCCGTATTCCTGGGCTCCTGTTTTCAGCCGATGGACGTTGCGATCTGCGACGGGCGTATTGTTTCCGTTTCTCCCCTGCTCCCCCGCGAAGGGTTCCAGGTGATTCAAGTCAATCAGTGTTTTTTGGTTCCGGGTTTCGTTGATGTGCATGTTCATCTTCGTGAGCCCGGTTTTTCTTATAAGGAAACCATCCGCACCGGGACCATGGCCGCGGCCGCCGGCGGCTACACGGCGGTCTGTTCCATGCCCAACCTGAATCCTGTCCCGGACACCCTCCCCGCCCTGCAGGAGCAGCTGGATCTCATCAGGCGGGACGCCGTTGTCTCCGTCCTGCCCTACGGTGCCATCACCAGAGGCGAACAGGGGGCGGAACTGGCCGACCTGGAGGCGATGGCGCCCCATGTCGCAGGCTTCTCCGACGATGGCCGCGGCGTCCAGTCCGGCGCGCGCATGCGCAGCGCCATGCAGCTGGCAAAGCGCCTGGGAAAGCCTGTTGCCGCCCATTGCGAGGTCAACGAACTGCTGCGGGGAGGCTGCATTCACGACGGCGCGTGGGCCCGCTCCCACGGCTTCCCGGGGATCTGCTCGGAAAGCGAGTGGCGCCAGATCGAACGGGACCTGGCGCTCGTCCGGGAAACCGGCTGCCAGTACCACGTCTGTCACATTTCCACAAAGGAAAGCGTCGCTCTGATCCGGCAGGCCAAGGCCGACGGGCTGCCGGTGAGCTGCGAAACTGCCCCGCACTATCTGACGCTCTGCGACGAGGATCTGCAGGATGACGGACGGTTTAAAATGAATCCGCCGCTGCGGAGCCGTGAGGATCGCCAGGCCCTGCTGGAGGGGCTTCTGGATGGGACCATCGACTGCATTGCCACAGACCATGCCCCGCACAGCGCGGAGGAAAAGGCCAAAGGCCTGCGCGGCAGTGCCATGGGAATCGTGGGCCTGGAAACGGCGTTCCCCATCCTCTATACCAGATTGGTACAGCCGGGCATCGTCCCGCTGGAGCTGCTGCTGGACCGGCTCATCGTCCGCCCGCGCCGGATTTTCGGCCTGCCCGGCGGAAGCCTGACGGCGGGCGCGCCTGCCGATCTGGCCGTGCTGGATCTGAACGCGCCGCACACGGTGGAGCCGTCGCATTTCCGCTCCAGAGGACGCGCCACACCGTTCGCCGGAGCGCCGGTATCCGCTGCAATCGCCATGACGTTCTGCGGCGGCCGGATGGTCTATACCCGGGAGGAAACAAGATGAAACAAACCATTCTGACGCTGACCGCAAAGCGCCGGCTGACCCGCAGCGTGTTTGAGCTGGTCTTTTCCGGCGACACCTCTGCAATCGTCCGTCCGGGGCAATTTGTCAATATTGCCGTCGCCGGCCAGTTCCTGCGCAGGCCGATTTCCGTCTGCGACTGGTCCTGCGGCAGCATGACGCTGATCTGCCGCGCCGGAGGCGCCGGCACACAGACGCTCTGCTCGGCAGAAGCCGGCACACAGTTCGACATGCTGACCGGCCTCGGCAACGGCTTCGACGTCTCACTCGCCACTCCGCACCCGATCCTGATCGGGGGAGGCGTGGGCGTTCCCCCGCTGTATGCGCTGGCAAAGGCGCTGCAGGCCCGGGGAATCACGCCCACCGTGGCGCTGGGCTTCGGCAGCCGGAGCGAGGTGTTTTACGAAGAGGAGTTCCGGGCGCTGGGATGTCCCGTACTGGTCTCCACCGTCGACGGAAGCTGGGGCCGGAGCGGCTTTGTCACTTCGCTGGTTGCAGAAACCGGATGCGACTATTCCTTCTGCTGCGGGCCGGAACCCATGCTGAAGGCCGTTTACGGCCTGGAGCAGCTGAAAGGCGGCCAGTACAGCTTTGAAGAGCGCATGGGCTGCGGCTTCGGCGCCTGCATGGGCTGCACCTGCAGAACAAAGGACGGCTACAAGCGAATCTGCAAGGACGGCCCCGTTCTCAGGAAGGAGGAGATCGTATGGTAGATTTGTCCGTCTCGCTCTCCGGCATCCGGCTGGACAACCCGGTGATCCCCGCCAGCGGCACCTTCGGCTTCGGCCGGGAATTTGCGGAGTTCTACGATCTGAACCTTCTGGGCAGTATTTCCTTCAAAGGCACCACGGCCCTCCCCCGCTTCGGGAACCCGACGCCGCGCATTGCAGAAACGCCTTCCGGCATGCTCAACGCCGTCGGCTTACAGAACCCGGGGATCGACGCGGTCATTTCCCAGGAGCTTCCCCGGCTGGCGAAACTGTTCCGCAAACCGCTGATTGCCAACATCGGCGGGTTTTCCATCGAGGAATACCGGGAAAATTGCCGCAAAATTTCCGAATGCGATCAGGTCGGCATTATTGAGGTCAATATCAGCTGCCCCAATCTGCACTGCGGCGGGAAAAACTTCGGCACCTCCGCGCAGGGGGCTGCCGAAGTCACCAGAGCCGTCCGCGCTGTCACCCGCAAGCCGATTTTTATGAAGCTGACGCCCAACGTCACAGACATTGCCGAGATTGCCCGCGCCTGTGAAGCCGAGGGCGCCGACGGCGTCAGCCTGATCAATACGCTGCTGGGGATGCGGCTGGATCTGAAAACCAGAAAGCCTGTCCTTGCCAACCGGACCGGCGGGCTGTCCGGGCCGGCGCTGCTGCCCATAGCCGTGCGGATGATCTATGAGGTTTACGACGCGGTGAAAATTCCCATTATGGGAATGGGCGGCGTCAGCAGCGCGCAGGATGTGCTGGAGCTCATGCTGGCGGGCGCCGCAGCGGTCCAGGTCGGCGCCGCCAATCTCCGGAATCCCTGCGCCTGCAGGGATATCATCGAGAAGCTGCCGGCCCTCTGCGAGTCCCTGGGCATCACAAAACTCTCTGAACTGACTGGAGGCGCACACTCATGAAAAAAGATGTGATCATTGCACTGGATTTTCCAACCGGCTCTGAAACGCTGGCGTTTCTCGACCGGTTTCCGGGCCGGAAGCCCTTTGTGAAAATCGGTATGGAGCTTTTCTATGCCGAAGGGCCGGAGATCGTCCGGAGCATCAAGGCGCGCGGGCACCGGATTTTCCTGGATCTGAAGCTGCATGATATCCCCAACACAGTCAGGCGCGCCATGGCCGTTTTGAGCCGCCTGGATGTGGATATGGTCAATCTGCACGCGGCCGGCGCATCGGCCATGATGAAGGGCGCGCTGGAGGGGCTGACGCGGCCCGACGGCACCCGTCCGCTGCTGATCGCCGTTACGCAGCTGACCTCCACTGATTCCGACGCGCTGAAACGGGAACTGCTGATCGACGTCCCCATGGAGGAAACCGTCATGCGCTATGCCAAAAACGCCGCAGACAGCGGCCTGGACGGCGTGGTCTGCTCGCCTCTGGAGGCCCGGCAGGTCAAGGAGTTCTGCGGGCAGCAGTTCCTGACCGTTACGCCCGGCATCCGCTTTGCCGACGGGGATGCAGGCGATCAGAAGCGGATCATGACGCCAGAGAAGGCCGGAAGCTCCGGCAGCGACTACATCGTTGTCGGCCGCCCCATTACCCAGGCGCCCGACCCCGCCGCCGCCTATGAGCGCTGTGTCCGGGAGTTTCTGGGCCAGCCTGCTTGCGGAAACAGTCAATAAACCGAGGGAGGATTTGAAATTATGAATCTGGAACGGACCATTGCCCACGATCTGCTGTCCATCGGGGCGGTATTCCTGCGGCCGGACGAGCCCTTCACCTGGGCCAGCGGCATCAAAAGCCCCATCTACTGCGACAACCGCCTGACGCTGACCGCTCCGGCCGTCCGGACGGAGATCGAAAACGGATTGTGCCGGCTGATTCAGGCACACTACCCCGACTGCCAGGTCCTGATGGGCACCTCCACTGCCGGGATTGCCCATGCCGCCATCTGCGGCCATCTTCTGGACCTGCCCATGGGCTATGTGCGGTCCGGCAATAAGGACCATGGCCGCGGGAACCGGATCGAGGGCAGGCTGGAGGCCGGACAGAAGGTTGTCGTAGTGGAAGATCTGATCTCCACCGGCGGCAGCTGCATCGAGGTTGTGGAGGCCCTGCGGGAGGCCGGCGCCCAGGTGCTGGGCATCGTCAGTATTTTTACCTACGGCATGCAGAAAGGCCTGGATCGCCTGGCCGCTGCCGATACCGTCAACTACAGCCTTTCCAATTTTGACGCCGTCTGCGAAGTGGCCGCCGAGGAAGGGTATATCAAGCCGGAAGATATTGCGCGTCTGAAAGCGTTTCGTGCAAATCCGTCCGATGACAGCTGGAGAAAGTGAGGAACTGCCCATGAGACATCTGATCGACATTACTGACCTGACCGTGGCGGAGGTGGATGAACTGATCCATACCGCAGAGGATATCATCGCACAGCCTGCCAAATATTCCGAAGTCTGTCACGGCAAAAAGCTCGCCACACTGTTCTTCGAACCGTCCACGCGTACCCGCCTTTCCTTTGAAGCCGCCATGCTGGATCTGGGCGGGAAAACGCTCGGATTTTCCGACGCCGCTACCAGCTCCGCCTCCAAGGGGGAGACTGTGGGCGATACGGTGCAGGTAGTCAGCTGCTATGCGGACATCATCGCCATGCGGCATCCCAAGGAGGGCGCTCCCTATGCCGCAGCCCAGGTTTCCGGAATTCCGGTGATTAACGCCGGTGACGGCGGGCACAACCATCCCACGCAGACGCTGACCGACCTGCTGACCATCCACCGGGAGCGCGGGGATCTGAACAACTTCACCATCGGCTTCTGCGGGGATCTGAAGTTCGGGCGTACCGTCCATTCCCTGATCAACGCGCTGTCCCGCTATGAAGGCATCAAGTTCGTCTTCATCTCCCCTCCGGAGTTGAAAATCCCCGATTACCTGAAAGAGAATACGCTGGATCCCAAGGGCCTGCCCTATCTGGAAATCGAGAGCATGGAGGAAGCCATGCCGGAACTGGACATCCTCTACATGACCCGGGTGCAGAAAGAGCGCTTCTTCAATGAAGCGGATTACCTGCGGCTGCGCGACACCTACATTCTGGATCCGCAGAAGCTGGCGGCCGCCAAGCCGGATATGCGGATTCTCCATCCCCTGCCCCGCGTCAATGAAATCACAGTGGACGTGGACAAGGATCCGCGCGCCTGCTACTTCAAGCAGGTGGCCAACGGTAAATTTGTTCGTATGGCCCTGATTATGAAACTTCTGGAGGTGCACGCATGAATATCGACAGCATTCGCAACGGCTATGTGCTAGACCACATCAAGGCCGGCCGCAGCATGGATATTTACCGTTACCTGAAGCTCAATGAACTCGACTGCTCTGTGGCCATCATCAAAAATGTCAAGAGCAACAAAATGGGCAAGAAGGATATTATCAAAATTGATTCCCTGATTGATCTGGATCTGACGGTGCTGGGCTACATTGATCCCGGCATCACCATCAACATTATCCGGGACGGCCGCCTTCTGGAAAAGAAGCCGCTGGAACTGCCCACCAAAATTGTCAATATCATTCGCTGCAGGAATCCGCGCTGCATCACCGTGGCGGAGCCTCAGCTGGACAGCATTTTCCTTTTGGGGCACAAGCCCAACGGCAAGCGCGCCTACCGGTGCGCCTACTGCGAAACCGAGCATAAGCGTTAAAGGCCGTTTCGGCCATAAAAGCCTCCGCCGGCGCATCGCCGGCGGAGGCTTTTGGTCTGGCAGCCGTTCCGGCAGCCATGCGGCGGAGATGCCAATCCATCTCCGCCGCCTTCGTATTCAGTGTTCGGGAAGCTCCAGTCCCAATCTGCGATACATTGTCTTTTTCACAGCGCGCAGGATATTCTGATATCCGGTGCAGCGGCACAAATGGCCGGAAAGCAGTTTCCGCAGTTCTGCGTCGGTATACAGCTTGCCGGACTCCAGAATCTCCACTGCCGTCATAATGAAGCCGGGCGTACAGAATCCGCACTGGATGGCCGCCTCGTCCACAAAGGCCTGCTGAATATCAGAGAGTTCCCCTTTGGGGCCCAGCAGGCTTTCCAGCGTCCGGATCTTTTTCCCGTCGGCCCAGACCGCCAGATAGATGCAGGAGTTGAAGCATTCCCCGTCGATCAGCACATTGCACGCGCCGCACTCGCCGACTTCGCAGCCTTTCTTGACAGAGGTCAGGCGGTAGTCGTTGCGCAGCATATCCGTCAGCGAGGCGCGGACGTCCACCATGGTCTCCACATCCCTGCCGTTGATGTTGCAGCGGACCAGTTTATACTGTTTGCTCATCACAGCACACCTCCTGCCAGCTTCACCGACTCCAGAAACGCCCGTTTGGCGCTCTCGACCGCAATATGCATCCGGAAGTCCCGGGCCGCACGCCAGGAATCCCGGGGATTGATGTCCTCCTGCACCGCGCTGGCAAACCGCTCTGCCAAATCCGCGCTCAGGGGCTGGCCGTTTGCCACAGCCTCCGCAGAAGGCGCACGCATGGGCACCGGTCCGGCCACGCCAAACGCCACGCGCGCACGCTCCACCGTCCGCTTGTCGGCGCTGAGCCGAACGTTTACGGAAGTACCCAGCGTCGCAATGTCCATTGCATTGCGCATGGCGTACTTGATATAGTGCCCGAAGGTGTTTTCATAACTCTCTTTGGGGATCAGGATCGCTGTCTGCAACTCTCCCGCCCGGATGTCCACCTGCCCCGCCCGGATATAGAAGTCGGATATCGGCAGGCGCCGGATTCCCTCCGGGCCCGTCAGCTCCACAATTGCGTCCCAGGCAAACAGCGTGGAGGCCGAGTCGGCGGAAGTGACGCCGTTGCAGGTGTTCCCGCCGATGGTCCCAATATTCCGGATCTGCGGGCCGCCCACCTGATCCACTGCCTCCCCCAAAACGTTGATACAGCGCTGGATCAGCGGATCGCGGGTGATATGGGAAAAACTGGTGAGGCTGCCGATCCGCAGCGTGCCGTCCTCTTCCAGCGCAACGCCGCGCAGCTCGTCCAGGCCGTAGATGCTGATCAGTTCCTTGCCGGCGCGCTTTCCCTCCCGCATCTGCACCAATACATCGGAGCCGCCGGCGATGATCTGGGCCTCCGGGTGTGCCAGGCGGAGCGCAACTGCATCCTGCACACTTTCCGCTTCGTATAAAGCCTTCATATCGTACATCTTGTTCTGCCTCCTCTCAGTCCCGGATGAGTCCGGCTTCTTTAAACTTGCGGTAAAGGACGTGAGGCGTCACCGGCGCACAGTTTACCGCCACCCCTGTGGCATTCAAAATCGCATTGCGAATGGCCGGCGCACCGGAACAGGCCGGCGGCTCACCCAGCGCCTTGGTGCCAAACGGCTGCGTGGGCTCGGGGTTCTCAATAAACTGCGCCTGCAGATCCGGATGGTCCAGAATGGTGGGAAGCTTATAATCCAGCAGATTGTTATTCAGCGGCCTGCCCGTCTTTTCATCGAAGAGCAGCTGCTCGCTGAGCCCATAGCCGATGGCCATGGAAACGCCGCCGTGAACCTGCGCTTCCGCAAGCGCAGGGTTGATCAGCTTTCCGCAGTCGTGCACATTGAGAATGTTGGTCACCCTGACCTTGCACATGGGAATGTCCACTTCCACTTCTGCAAAGGTGCACCCGAAGGAATAGGCGTTGTTGCGGATGGTAAACGTGGTCTCCGCCGTAATATGCTGGCTGTCGGCCGGGTTATACTGCGCCTGCATGGCCAGCTCCGAAAGCGTCATCAAAACCTTTTTGTCCGCCTTGCGGAGGATAACGCCATCCTCAATCTCCATGTTATAGGCGGGCTGACGAGTGAGCTTGGAGGCATAGTCCAAAATCCGTTCCTTCAGCAGCTCGCCGGTCTGGCGGATGGAGAAGCCGGCCACATAGGTCTGCCGGGACGCGTAGGCGCCCAGTCCGGCGGGAGTAATGTCGGTATCCTGGCAGGACACCACATGGACATCCCGGTAGCTTTTCAGCCCGACCACCTCTGCAGCCATCTGCGAATAGGCCGTATCGGCTCCCTGGCCGATTTCAGTCTCGCCGCACTGCATGGTCACCGTCCCGTCCAGATTCAGCAGCATCCGGTTGGACGAGGTCTCCAGCGCAATGGGATAAACCGCCGTGTTGTACCAAAACGCCGCCACGCCGATGCCGCGGCGGATGGGCCCTTTGTCGTTGGCGTACTCCCGAACCTTGCGGTCATAATCGATATATTGCTTGCCCTTTTCCAGGCACTCCCGGTAGGAATCATAGTAGTTGACATTTTTGCTGAAGCCGTCCTCAAACCCCTTGGGCATGATATACCGCATCCGGTACTCCAGCGGATCCATGCCGACCGCCCGCGCGCAATCGTCAATGTTGGCATCGTCGGCAAAGGAGGCCTGCGGCATGCCGTAGCCGCGCATGGCGCCGGCAGTCGGACGGTTCGTATAAACCGTATAGGCATCGCCTTCAAAATTCTCGCAGGGATAAATCTGGGGGAAGGAACCCATCGCCTTGGCCGCAATGGCATGGCCGTGGGATGCATAGGCTCCCTGGTTGGAGAAGCATTCCAGCTTCCGCGCCGCAATGCTGCCATCCTTGCGGAGCCATGTGATGATATGGAACCGGATGGCGTGGCGCACACGGTTGGAAACAAAGGTCTCTTCCCGGCTGCAGTCCATCCGCACACAGCGGCCGCCCACCTGGGTGGAGCACCAGGCGCAGAGGGGCTCATACAGCGCGTCCTGTTTGTTTCCAAAGCCGCCGCCTATGTAGGGCTTGATAATCCGGACGTCGCCCCAGGGGCGTCCCAGCGCCTGGCCTACCACGCGCCGGATGATGTGGGGGATCTGTGTGGAGGAAACCACCACAACCCTTCCGCCCTCCTCGTATGCATAGCAGCCGTGGTTCTCTATGTGGCAGTGCTGGACGGTGGGGGTGTCGTACCAGCCCTCCACCTTGATCAGGCCCGGTTCCTGAATCACTTCTGCATAGTTTCCCTTGCGGATCTCGGTATGCTTCAGGACATTGCCCGGCGCCGTCTCATGAATCTGCGGCGCTTCCGGCGCCAGGGCCTTCTGCACATCCAGCACAAAGGGCAGCTCCTCATACTCCACCTGCAGCGCCCGGACGCCCTGCACCGCAGCAATTTCATTCTCCGCAATGACCACGGCCACATCATCGCCGTAATAGCGCACGTGGCGGTTCAAAAGCCGTCTGTCCGCCACATCCTGGTGTCCGGGATCCATCGACCAGGGATGGCCGGCCGTGGGGAAGTCGATTTCCGGCACATCGAAGCAGGTCAGCACCTTGACCACGCCGTCGATCGCCTCCGCCGCCGAAGTATCAACGGACTTGACGAACCCATGGGCGATGGTGGAATGCTTCACGCGCATATAGAGGGCCCCGGCGGGCATTCTGTCCTCATAATACTTTGTCCGCCCAGAGGCTTTGTCGTAAGCGTCCACCCGGATTTCGCTGATTCCAACTTTGCTCATATTGCAGGCCTCCTCTTCCTCTCCGGAGCCGGAGAGGCGTTCCGTTTCACTACTGTTTTTTCAGGGACAAACTGTAACGTTGGATTCAAATTGTATGCTTGTATTATAACACACCCGCTCCGCGCCGGAAAGCCCAGGCGTGCTTCTATTTCAAGAATATCGTCCTGCCCCGCACCGGCGCCTGCCCGGGGCCGGAGAATAACCCGTCTTGACCTGGGCACACTATAGGCGGTACAATGTTGGGAAGAACTGGAGGGATTCTGATGGAAAGAAGGCAGCCGCCCAATCTGGGCTGCGTGGTAATGGCCGCGGGGAACGCGCGCCGGTTCGGAGAAAACAAGCTGGCGGCGAAGCTGGACGGCAGGCCGCTGATCGAGCATGCGCTGGACGCTGTTCCGACGGCGCTGTTCTCCCGGGTAGCCGTGGTGACACAGTACCCCGAGGTGGAGCGGCTGGCAAGCGGCCGCGGATTTCTGGCCCTGCGCAACCGGCATCCGGACTGGGGCATCAGCCACACCATCCGCATCGGGACCGAAGCGCTGCGCAGCTGCGACGGGATCCTGTATCTGGTGTCCGACCAGCCGCTTCTCTCCCGGGATTCCGTCGCCCGCGTCGTACAGCACTGGCTTGCGCATCCGTCGAAAATTGTGGGCGCGGCCCACAACGGGAAGCGCGGCAATCCGTGTATCTTTCCGCCGGATTTTTACGAAGAGCTGCTGGCCCTGAAGGAGGACTGCGGCGGCAACACCGTCATCCGCGCCCATCCCGACCGTCTGGAACTGGTGGAAATCCCCCGGGAGGAGCTGACAGACGTGGATACGCCCGAGGCGCTGCAGACGCTCCGACAGCACGCGACCTGACCGCATCCGCCGCGGGCGTCCTCACTTCTTGCGGGAATACGGCGTATGCTCCAGCGGAAGGCTGGTACGGAATTCTCCGTCATAGCGGAAATACGCATCTGAAATGGCCGGAGCCGTGGGGATCGAGGTGATCTCACCGATTCCGATGGCGCCGCTGGCCAGATTCAGCCCCGGCTTTTCCACAACTATGGCTTTCACCCTGGGAATCTGATTGGCACGGAACAGCCCCAGCGTTCCGAACTTGGCGGTCGGACGACAGTCTGTGAGCGGGTATTGCTCCGTCAGCGCAAAGCCCATGGACATGACGACGCCGCCTTCAATCTGCCCCTCGCAGGCGATGGGGTTCACCGCTTTGCCCACGTCATGGGCGGCAACGATGGAATCAATCTTTCCGTCCTCCTGCAAAATGCAGATCTGCGTGGCGTAGCCGTAGGCGACATGGCTCACGGGATTGGGGACGTCCGCGCCCAGCGGATCGGTTTTGGCCAGATACTGCCCCCAGTACTCCTGCCCTTCCAGGGCTTCCAGGGCCTCCAGCGTCTGGCCGTCCATCGCCTCTTTCAAAGCCCTGCAGGCCCGCTGGCAGGCTTCGCCGGTGATCAGCGTCTGCCTAGAGCCGGAAGTCGTACCGGAATCCGGCGCGTTGAACGTGTCCGACGGCTCGTAGACCACCTGATCCCGCCGGACGCCGGCCACCTCGCAGACCATCTGCACCAGCACAGTCCCCAGCCCCTGGCCGATGCAGGACGCGCCGGAGTGAATATGGATCTTCCCATCGCGGACCACCAGCCGGACCCGTCCGGTATCCGGGATGCCCACGCCGACGCCGGCATTCTTCATTGCGCAGGCAATCCCCACATATTTTGCGCTGTCGTAATAGGGTTTGACTGCAAGAAGCGTCTCCGCCAGGCCGGTGGATTCATCCACAATCTGGCCGTTGGGCAGTTCCTGCCCGGGGCGGATGGCGTTGCGCCACCGGATTTCCCAGGGAGAAATCCCCACCACATCGGCCATGCGGTTGAGCAGGCTTTCAATGGCGAAGCAGGACTGGGTCACGCCGAAGCCGCGGAACGCGCCGGCCGGCGGGTTGTTGGTATAGTACGCATAGCCGTCAATCTGGAAATTCTGATAATTATACGGCCCTGCCGCATGGGTACATGCGCGCTCCAGCACCGGGCCTCCCAGAGAGGCATAGGCGCCGGTATCCGCAATGATGTTGGCGGCGACGCCCTGGATGATCCCGTTTTCATCGCAGCCGACGGCAAACTCCATCTCCATGGGATGGCGTTTCGGATGTACCAGAATGCTCTCGGCGCGGCTCAGCTTGACTTTCACCGGCCGCTTTGTGAGATAGGCCACCAGCGCGGCATGGTGCTGGACCGACACGTCCTCCTTGCCGCCGAAGCCGCCGCCCACCAGCATGTTCCGGACCTTCACCAGTTCCGGCGGCAGGCCCAGCATCCGCATGGTTTCATGCTGCGTGTCGTATACGCCCTGGTCGGAAGACAGGATCATGACGCCGTCGCCGTCCGGATAGGCCACGGCGCACTCCGGCTCCAGAAAGGCGTGCTCGGTGAAGGGGGTGGAAAACCGCTGCGTCAGCACATGGGCCGAGCGGGCGATGGCCAGCGCCGCATTGCCGCGCTGGATATGCTTGTGCGCCAGCAGGTTCCCGGACCGGTGCACCAGCGGCGCGTCAGGCTGCATGGCCTCTTCCGGAGAGCGGACCGGCTCCAGCACCTCGTATTCCACTTCCACCAGCGCCTTGGCTTCCGCCAGGATCTCCGGCGTCTCCGCGGCGACAATACAGATGGCGTCTCCCAGATAGTGCGTAATATCCCCCACGGCAATCATCGTGTCCCAGTCCTTGACCAGGTGGCCCACCTTGTTGATTCCCGGCACGTCTTCCGCCGTGAACACGCCGACCACGCCGGGCAGCGCCCTGGCCTTCTCCGTATGGATCGCCGTCACGCGGGCCCGCGGATACTGGCTGCGGACCGCGCTGGCGTGAATCATGCCTTCCAGATAGACGTCGTCCGGATACTGCCCGTATCCCAGGACTTTTTCTTCCACATCCAGCCGGTGAACGTGGCCGCCCACCTGCCATTCCTGCCCCCCGTCGGGAACCGACCCCTCCCGCAGATACTGCGCCGCCAGCATAATGGCGCGGATGATCTTCACGTATCCAGTGCAGCGGCAGATATTGTTGCGGATGGCAAAGGCCGCTTCCTCCTCCGTGGGGTTCTGGTTGACGTCCAGCAGCGCCTTGGCGCTCATGACCATCCCCGGAATGCAGAAACCGCACTGTACCGCGCCGGCTTCCCCGAAGGCATAGGTGTAGACGCGCTGTTCGAAGGGCGTGAGGCCCTCCACCGTCAGCACCTGCCTGCCCTCCAGTTTATCGGTCATGGGCACGCAGGCCTTGGTGGGCTTGCCGTCGATCAGGACGGTGCAGGTACCGCAGGCGCCCTCGCTGCAGCCGTCCTTGACGGACGTCAGGCGGAGGTCGTCGCGCAGAAAACGAATCAGCTTCTGGTTGCGGGAAGCGGTGACTTCTTTGCCGTTGACAAAAAACGTTGCCATATGAACTTCCTCCCTGGTGGTAAGCGGCCAGCAAATTGCAATATGCAAAATATGCTAAAAATTTTTTATCCTACCTAAAAAATATTATACTATGCTTCACAAAAAAACGCAAGGAAAATGCAGAAAATCCGGCAATCTTTCTAAAGAATAACGGAAATCGGGCGCCCATGCGCCTGCCGGCGGCTTCCGCCCTGCCGCCGGCGCCGCTTTCCCCGCCCTCCATCCGTCCCGCCCCGGGCCGAAAATATTAAAAAAATATGAAGAACACCCAAGGTTCACAAAGAAAAACGGCGCAGAGCAGGGCGTTTTATGAAAAATAACATACGGTTTTGTACTTTACACGCGAACCAAAATGAGCTATAATTAATACAAAGAAAAGTATGGCTTTGCAAACTTTTAGCACTGAAGAAGTCGTCTTTTCCAGTGTAAAAACGAATTGGAGGAAATCTTTTATGTCTATCAAAATCGGTATCAATGGCTTTGGCCGCATCGGCAGATTTGTATTCCGTGCCGGCATCAATTGTTCCGGCATCGAGT
>JAHZEF010000042.1:0-496 GCA_019422005.1 Clostridiales bacterium | reverse complement strand
CTCCCGATTATATGGCTTATATGCTGAAGTATGATACCATGCACGGCCAGTTTGACGGCGAAATCTCCTACACCGACGACTCCATCATTGTCAACGGCAAGGAGATCAAGTTCTACACCAAGTTCAACCCCGCTGAGATTCCCTGGGGCGAGCTGGGCGTTGAGTATGTGGTGGAGTCCACCGGCCTGTTCCTGACCAAGGAGAAGTCCCAGGGCCATCTGGACGCCGGCGCCAAGCACGTCGTCATGTCCGCCCCCTCCAAGGACGACACCCCCATGTTTGTCTGCGGCGTCAACCTGGACAAGTATACCAGCGACATGAAGTTTGTCTCCAATGCCTCCTGCACCACCAACTGCCTGGCTCCCATCGCCAAGGTGCTGAACGACAACTGGGGCATCACCGACGGTCTGATGACCCCCGTCCACTCCACCACCGCGACCCAGAAGACGGTTGACGGCCCTTCCACGAAGGACTGGAGAGCCGGCCGCGCTGCAGC
>JAHZEF010000041.1 GCA_019422005.1 Clostridiales bacterium | reverse complement strand
GGAAGCGGTGGAGGACAATCCTGACCGTTTCTACCATTACCGGGAGATTGAAACTGTACGTCAGTCTATCTTAGAGGATACTTATAGTACCATCATGCGACATGTGGAAGTGACCTATCTCTTTGGTGCCAGCGGAACGGGCAAGACCCGTGGGATTTTTGAGCGTCACAACCCCAAAAGTATTTGCCGTATCACCGACTATGGCGGGAAAAATGGCGTTCGATTTGATTCCTACCATGGTCAGGAGGTGCTGGTTTTTGAAGAATTCCATTCTCAAATCCCCATCAGCGCCATGCTCAACTATTTGGACATTTATCCCATCATGCTCCCGGCTCGCTATAATGACCGAGTGGCCTGTTATACTACAGTCTATCTCACAAGCAATATCCCTTTGGAGGCACAGTATCAGGAGATCCAGCGTTACCAGTTGGAAACATGGTATGCGTTCCTCCGGCGTATCCACAATGTGATCGAATACCTGCCGGACGGCTCCACCGTCCAGCGGAAGAAAGGGGGCTTTCCCTGTGACCCAAAATGATAAGTTCAACATTCAACGCCGGACTGCCTGGCGTAATTTCTGGCAGCGGCTAAGCGGCGTTCCTGATTTGGCTGTCAAACTGCTATTCGTGGCTCTGTATCTCGCTGGGATGGTGTGGGTATGGAGCAAGCAAGAGGCGGTCAGCGCCTATGCTCAGAGCGTAGAATTTATGTCCCCCATCATGCTGGCCGCAATGACCCATGTTGTTCCCGCTTACCTCATCGTGGGCGGCGCTGTGCTGGCTGTCCTCATGGTATACCCCTTTGGCAGAAAGGCCGCCCAAGACCAACTGCGGAGCATTGGACTGGTCAACCGTGCCGAGATGGTGCCTGAACTGCTGCGAAAGCGGCAGGACAAGGAGCATCCTCGTGTGACAGTATGGGAGTTCCGAAATCAGAGCATCCCCCTCGCAGTCTGGGAGGAGAAGCAGGCAGCATTGGAAGCGGCCTTGGACGTTTCTATCGTAAAAATCATCTATGGCAAGAGCAGGAGTCGGGTGCTGATCTATGCAGTTCCCACCCAAACCAGTTTACCGGATATACTGCGGTGGAGTGATAGTTACCTCTCATCAGACAGTTTCGTTCTGACGCTGGGTGAAAGTCTGCTGGGGCCTGTGACCGTCAACCTCGCTCACATCCCCCATATCCTGCTGGGTGGTTCCACAGGAAGCGGCAAGAGTGTCCTGCTGAAACTCCTGCTCATGCAGTCGCTCCGCAAGGGCGCGGAGGTCTACATTGCCGACTTCAAAGGTGGCGTGGATTTCCCCAAGGTCTGGCACGAAAAATGCCGGATGTGCTTCGCGGAGGAGGATTTGTGCAATATCCTCGACCGGCTTGTAGAAGAGCTGGAACGCCGCAAGAGCGCATTCAAGGCGCTTGGTTGCCCGAACATCGACGCCTACAACGAGATTGCAGAGCACCCTCTTCAAAGGCTCATATTTGCCTGTGACGAGGTGGCGGAGATGTTGGACAAGACCGGAGCTGACAATGAGCGGAAGAAGCTGCTGGCGCAAATTGAAAACAGGCTGTCCACCATCGCACGGCAGGGGCGGGCGTTCGGCATCCACCTTATTCTCGCCACGCAGAGGCCGGATGCAACGATCATCCCCGGCCAGATACGCAACAACATGGACTTCCGTGTTTGCGGTAGGGCAGACAGTGTGCTTTCGCAAATCATCCTCGACAACACCAGCGCCGCCGAACGGATACCCAAGGATGCGCGGGGCCGTTTCATCACCGGGGATGGCATAGTGTTTCAAGGCTATCTGTTCAACGAGGGGCGGTTGTGAGGTGGTTCTCATGGCGTATGACATCCCCATCTGGCAGAAAGCCAATCTTACACTGGAAGAAGCAGCGTCCTATTTCAATATTGGCATTAACAAACTCCGCCAAATGACAGATACCAAGGACTGTGAAAAGTATGTGCTATGGGTCGGAAATCGGCGGTTAATAAAACGGAAAGCATTTGAATCGTATCTCCAAAACGAATATTCGATTTAAGTGGCAATAGGCGCTCCAATGTGTTATGATAACTTTATCATACATATTGGAGCGCTTTTCCAGAAAGGAGTGTGCGATTTGGCGGAAAAGCGCAAAGATAAGAATGGACGTGTCCTCAAGACCGGGGAAAATCAGCGCAAAAACGGAACCTATGAATACCGTTACTCCGATGGACATGGTAAGATACGAAGTGTTTACGGGAAAACGCTGGAAGCCCTCCGCAAAAAAGAGGAAGCCATTCAACGCGATATGGCAGATGGTATCGACTATGCGGCCGGTGAAATCACCGTTTCCGAACTGGTTGACCGATATATGAACTTGAAACGGGATTTGAGCGAGAACACCCGTCGAGGCTACGGAACAGTCATCAACCGCATCAAGAAATCACCATTTGGCGAAATGAAAGTACGAACGGTCAAGTTGTCTGATGCAAAGACGTTCTATATCAGTCTGCATGACAGGGGGATGAAGCGCAATACCATCGGCATTTTCCATTCTGTTCTGCATCCCGCATTTGAAATGGCTGTGGACGATGACATGATCCGTAAGAACCCCTTTAAGTTCCAGATAGCCGACATTCTTCCGAACGATGCTGGGAAGCGTACTGCGCTGACTAAGGCTCAACAGGATACTTATTTGAAGTATGTGCAGGAATACGGTCAGGACAATTACTATGATGATATTGTGGTTTTGCTGGGGACAGGGCTTCGCGTCAGCGAACTCTACGGCCTGACGAAGCAGGATGTTGACTTCAAGACGCGATGTATCTACATTGACCACCAGTTATGCCGGACAGCAGACAAGCCCTATTTCATCACCAGTCCCAAGACCGCCAGCGGTGTAAGAACAATCCCCATGACGGACGCTGTTTATCTGGCCTTGAAGCGAGTTATGAAGAACCGAACCGTCAGCAAGTCGGAACGGATCATAGATGGTTATGGCGGTTTCATTTTCCTTGATAAATCCGGGAAGCCAAAGGTTGCTATGCACTTACAGAACTACATGAGAGGTATCCAGAAGAAAATCAATCGTATTTACGGCAATTCGTTTCCCAAGGTGACACCTCATGTTCTGCGTCATACCTTTTGTACGAATATGCAGCAAGGCGGCATTGATGTGAAAAGTCTTCAATATCTCATGGGGCACTCCAATGTCAGTGTGACGCTGGATGTCTACACACATACGGACTTCCGTGCGGTGCAAGAGGCGTTTGCAAAAGTTGCAGCTAACCTGTGAATTTGGCCCTGGCCACCTTACCACAAAAGTTACCATTTTTAGCCGTTAACTTACGTAGAGCCCTGTAGAGCGTTTTTGAAAAAGTGTAGAATATATCCTTTATATCTATACTTTTCTCTACTTTTTATATCAGATTGTTGCGAATTTCGGTTGGGCGGCATGTACTAAAAAATACCGCAAGCCCTTGAAACGGCTGGGTTTCAGCGTACGGAAAAGCGGATTTACGCCAGACTTACGCCACAGACAAAGCGCATGACAGGGGAATCACAGGGCGGCACTCACAGGCAATGTGGGTGCCGCCCTGCTCTTTGCAGGGAATTGGGACATTCACAAACATATATGCCCAGTACGGGCAGCCGTAACCGCAGGGCTGGCGGGCATGTGGTACCGATTACATCTCATCTCAATATAGTCCAGCCTCGCAGGCGATAAGATAAGGCCAGGATAGCCGTTTGCGGCTTCCTGGCCTTGTTTCTTTTGATGATTGGAACCTTCCAAGAGGCCCCCTTTGGACGATCCTTTTTACAGTCGGCTTTGCAAGCCTTCAATATAGGCGCTTACTTTTTCTCTGTCCATATCACTTAACTGGCGGTAAATGCGTAAATGCTCTAATTCGGACGAATTTAGATCGCTTTGCCTGATCTGCTGCTTCAAGTCAGACTGCCCTGCAAGATAATCAAGTGATACGCCAAAAAATTGGGCAATCGCAATCAATGTTTCCAAATCAGGCGTTCTGTCCCCTACTTCATAAGCGCTGATCGTTGATTGGGAAACATTTAGTTTAAGGGCCAATCCATCCTGGCTAAGCCGCCGTTCTTCTCTCAGTTCTTTTAGTCGCATCATACTACCACACTCCCAAATAAATTTTACCGCAAGATGTTGTATTTTATACCTGTATATGATATAGTTATTACCTGTATTACAGGTAATTGGATGGAGGGTGTACTGATGAAAGATATTCCGTATAGCGAGTTGAAGAAGGACAAACGGGCTTATGACATTCTGATGCTTCGGGATCAGCACAACAACACGTTTACCGATATGGCAAAAGAATATGAAATATCGGCGATCCGGGTCAGGCAAATATATATCAAAATCAAAATGAAACAGATGCGATTATACATTCGGCATATCTCAATCGTACTCGGATATGAAAATACTGCGGAGGTTCGGAAAGTCTTTGAACTTGCAAGTGAGTGTTATCAGGGCTTCCCATATGCCTGCGCGTATCTGGAACAGAAATACAAAGATATATTGGAGGAATACAGGGCCGGGGAGCCAGGTACGCCGGAGCCGTTTATTCAAAAGCTCCCGCCAATCAGGCGGGGGCTCAGCAAAAAAATGATTTCCCGCATCATCGAAATGCGGGAAATTGAAAGGGCAACTTGCGGTATGATCGCAGAGGAAATGCGGATCACACCAGAAAAAGCAAAGCATACATACGACAGCTTTTATCATCAGAAAGTCTTAAAGCATGTTGAAGCATTAAAGGAAAAGGCTAAGAGCGAAGATGAGAAGTGGGCGATCGTCCGGCGGTATTTGGGAAAATATGGAACACCAAAGAAAGCCTATGAAAGGATATTGAAGGAGAACGAGGAACAGAAGATATAAGATATTAGCGGAATGCTCACCAATATGATGGCGGTACGGGCGTCAGCCAGCCTGCGTCTGACGCCCCCGGCTGTGCCCGGCCCATGGCGGCGCATGGGCCGTATGTACTCCAATGCCGCTACTGTAATCAATCACGAAGCAGCCGCTGTCTGCGATTGCGGACGGCGGCTGCTTTCATCGATCGGATCATGTTTGCAGAAGAAATTGTGATTGACTTCTATTTCCCATCAATGCAGTTGCTCTGCCTGCGGCTTTGCGGCGTTCCGCCCTTGCCGCGCCGCATGATGGTTTTGTGAACGCTCCCGGCCTGTGGGAAGAGACCAATTGCTTCAAACGCTGCTCCCGGCGGAAACACAGGCGGGCGCCGTTCCATGAACAGCAGGAAAGCAAGCGGAAGGCTGCAAGGCCCGGGAAGCCCGAATGCAGGCGGGATCGGAGCCGGGGGACTCATCCGGCGCCCCCGGGCCGTGACGGCACGGGGCTACCGGCCGGAACGGGGCGGGCGGGATTTTCCGGGAACCGGCGTTGACATCGCGGGCCGGAAATGCCATAATAGAAGCGGCGGGAGACCGGGACAGGAGCGCTGCGGGGCCGCCGGCAGATGCAGCGGTTTTCGTCCGGAGGCCCGAAAAAATGAAAGTAGGATGTGACAGTATGAATCTGATTCGCGCGAAGGATTATGACCAGCTCAGCCGGATTGCAGCTGGTCTGATTGCCGCTCAGGTCAACCGGAAACCCGATTCCCTGCTGGGATTTGCCACGGGCAGCAGCCCGATTGGAACGTATCAGCAGCTGATTGCCATGTGCAAGGCGGGCGATGTGGACTTTTCCCGCGTCAGCACGGTGAATCTGGACGAGTACGTGGGCCTGCCGGCGGACCATCCCCAGAGCTATGCGCGCTTTATGCGGGAGAACCTGTTTGACCATATCAACATTATCCTCTCCAACACCAACATCCCCAACGGCATGGATCCCAACCCGGATTCCGAGTGCTGCCGCTACGACGGGATTATCCGGGGATTCGGCGGCGTGGATCTGCAGCTGCTGGGAATCGGACACGACGGCCACATCGGATTCAATGAGCCGGCGGATCACTTCTCCCACGGCACCAACTGCGTCACGCTGACGGAGATGACCATCGAGGCGAACAAGCGCTTCTTCGACAGCGCCGACGATGTGCCGCGTCAGGCGCTGACCATGGGAATCTACGACATCATGATGGCGAAATCCATCGTCATGGTGGTCACCGGCGCCGACAAGGCGGAGATCCTCAAAGCCGCGGTAACCGGCCCTGTCACGCCGCAGAACCCTGCGTCGATCCTGCAGTATCATCCCTGCTGCACCATCGTGGCAGACGAAGCGGCAATGGCAAAATTCTGATTTTTCCAATACGGCCCGGCCTTCCATCGGGAAGGCCGGGCCGTATTTTACGGGGGCGAGATCAGGCGGAGGCGATGCGCGCCTGCGTCCGGCGGCAGCAGACGAGGCCGATGGCGTCGGCCAGAAGCCAGCCAATGGGGACGGAAAGCCAGATGCCATGCACGCCAAGCGCGGGGACGGACGACAGAAGGTGGGCCAGAACGACCCGGGAACCGAGAGAGACAACGGTCAGAACGACCGACATGCCGGGCCGCCTGACCGCACGGTAATAGCCGTACAGCAGGAACAGCAGGCCGATGCCGCAGTAGCACGCGCCTTCGATACGGAGGTATCCCACGCCCAGGGCGATGATCTCCGTCTGATCCGGCTTGACGAACAGGCCCATCAGCGGCGCCGCCAGCAGGCAGACCGCGGCGCTGACGGCAATGCAGAATGCGCCGGCAGTCAGAACAGCGCTCCGTGCGCCGGCACGGATCCGGTCCGGCCGGCCTGCACCGTAATTCTGCGCCACGAAGGTGGAAAAGGCGTTTCCGAAATCCTGCACGGGCATATATGCGAAGGAATCGATCTTCACCGCCGCGGCGAACGCCGCCATCACGGAGGTGCCAAAGCTGTTGACGAGCCCCTGCACCATCAGAATACCCAGATTCATCACCGATTGCTGGATGCAGGTCAGCAGGGACAGGCTGGAAATTTCCCGGAGGATGCCCCGGTCCCATGCCATGTGCCGCCGCCGGACCCGCAGCTCCGGAAACGCAGCCAGGGTATAGACGGCGATCCCGATGCCGGAAGCGAATTGCGCCAGTACGGTGGCGGCCGCCGCGCCCTGGACACCCCATGGCAGAATCAGAACAAACGCGAGATCCAGGCCCACGTTCAAAAGCGCGGAGGCGCCCAGAAACAGCAGCGGGATTACGGAATTTCCAACGGCCCGCAGAAGGGTGGCGAAGTAGTTGTAGAGGAAGGTGGCGGGGATCCCCAGAAAGATGATCCAGAGATAGCTGCGCATCAGCGGCGCGACGTCGGGAGGCGCCTGCAGGGCCGAGATCATGGGATCGATCCAGAGGAAGGCGGCAATGGTGAGCAGCACGGTGGCTGCGGCGATGAGGCAGAACGACAGAAAGACGCTGCGCAGCAGCCGGTCGGTGTCCTGACGGCCGAACTGAATGGAACAGGCTGCGCCGCTGCCCATGCAGAGGCCCAGAAGGATGGAGGTCAGGAACACCATCAGCGTGTAGCTGGACCCCACCGCGGCCAGGGCGTCAGGGCCCAGGTATTTGCCCACAATCAGGGTGTCGGCTACGTTGTAGCACTGCTGCAGCAGGTTCCCCGCCATCATGGGAAGTGCAAAGCGCAGCAGGCGCCCGGTGATGCTGCCTGTGGTAAAATCCAGCTGCATGTCCCCAACTCCAATCAAAAAGAAAGATTGATCATACGATATGTAAGGATTATATTCAATATCATTGCGAAAGTCAATTTTTATCTTTCTGTTTGAGGATCCGGGAATTCTATGGTATACTGGTGGCAGCAGAAAAGAAAGGGGGGCGGCGCCTTGTATCTGGATGGGCTGGACGCCTTGGACCGGCAGATTCTGGAACTGCTGATCGGCAATGCGCGCCTGAGTTATTCGGAGATTGGGGAACGGGTCGGGATTTCACGGGTTGCGGTGAAATCCCACATGGAAGCCCTGGAGAAACAGGGGATCATTGAAGCGTATACGACGGTGGTCAATCCGCAGAAGCTCAGCGGCGCGATCTCCGTGTATCTGGAACTGGAAACTGCGCCGGACGCCCTGCAGGAAGTGACGGAGCGGCTGTATCGCAGCGAGACGGTGACGCAGATTTACCGGATGACCGGAGCGTGCTGCCTGCACGTGCATGCGGTGGCGCCGGAACAGGCGGAGCTGGAGCGGTTCCTGCACGACGAGGTGGGGGCGCTGCCGGGCGTTCGGAAGCTGCAGAGCCATGTCATTCTCGCGCGGATCAAGGATGTGAAGGGGCTGCGCCTGTAGCGGCGGAAAGGGGGCATCACAAGTGTCCTGTCCGGCCGGCCGGACGCATAGGATGAAGCGGAGCGGAATTCCGGAACCTTTGGGCACAGGCTCCGTCTGAATGGATGAGGCCATTGCCGAAATTTGTCTGAAATTGTTTTGTTGAAGAAAGGAAGATGAAGATGCCACCTGTTACTACCCTGGTCATTCTGGGCGCCGCCGCGGTCCTGATCCTGCTGATCCTGATTTTCGGCTATGTAAAAGCGTCGCCGGACACGGCCTACATCATTTCCGGCCTGCGGAAGCGGCCCAAGGTTCTGATCGGAAAGGCCGGCGTCAAGGTGCCGTTTCTGGAAAAAAAGGATGTGCTGAACCTGCAGCTGATTCCCATTGACGTCAAGACCTCCAACGCCGTGCCCACGGCGGACTATATCAATATCAATGTGGATGCGGCTGTCAACGTAAAGATCAGCGACCGGACGGAGCTGCTGCAAGTGGCGGCGCAGAACTTTCTGAACCGGCCGACAGAGTATATCTGCAGCGTGGCCCGGGAGGTGCTGGAAGGCAACATGCGGGAGATCGTGGGCAAGATGGAGCTGCAGGAGATGGTTTCCGACCGGCAGAAATTCGCCGAGCTGGTCAAGCAGAACGCGGAGCCGGATCTGGCCGCCATGGGCCTGGACATTGTGAGCTTCAACGTGCAGAATTTTGTGGACGACTCCGGCGTGATCGAGAATCTGGGTGTGGACAACATCGTAAAGATTCAAAAGACCGCAGCCATTGCGCGGGCCGAAAGTGAAAAAGAGATTGCCAAAGCGCGCGCCATTGCCAAGAAGGAGGCGAACGACGCCGAAGTTGCGGCGGAGCAGGAAATTGCAGTCAAGCAGAACGACCTGAATGTGCGCAAGGCGGAGCTCAAGCGGATTGCCGACGCGAAGCTGGCGGAAGCGGACGCCGCATACAAGATTCAGGAACAGGAGCAGCGCCGCACCATCGAGATTGCGACCTCGGATGCGGATATTGCCAAGCAGGAAAAGGAAATCGTCATCAAGCAGCGGGAAGCTGAGGTGCAGGAAGAGGCGCTGAACGCCAGCGTCAGAAAGCAGGCGGATGCCGACCTGTATCGCCGGCAGAAAGAAGCTGAGGCGAAAAAGTTTGAGCAGCAGCGCGCCGCGGAGGCGGCTCTGTTTGCCAGGGAACAGGAGGCCGAGGGCATCCGCAAGGTCGGCGAAGCGGAGGCGGAGGCAATCCGGCAGAAGGGGCTGGCGGAAGCGGAGGCCATGGAAAAGAAAGCTGAAGCGTACCAGAAGTACAACAGCGCGGCCATGGGCGAAATGCTGATCAGGGTCCTGCCGGAGATTGCGGGCAGGATTGCCGAACCGCTCTCTGCCATCGACAAGGTCACCATTATCGGCAGCGACTCCGCCGGCGTCGGCGGCGTGGCGGACAATGTGCCGGCCGTCATGGCAAAGCTCTTTGCAGCCATGAAGGAAACGGTGGGGATTGATCTCAGTGAAATCGTGCGGGCAGATACGTATGACGCCAGGGTCAACCGGAACGTTACCGTCAGCGGAATTCCCGGAACGCTCAACGTCAGCCTGGAAAACGGCGGCGCGGAGGCAGCCGGAGCGGCGCGCGGCGAAGAGCCTGAGGCCAGCGGCAGTGCCAAATGACCCGCCGTACCGCTCAAAGCAGCCGGAGCATCTCAGGATGCCCCGGCTGCTTTTGCCTGTGTGGGAGTATTCCCGGCGCCGGCAGTCTGCGCCCCCATCCTTCCATGGCGCGCATCACAGGACGCATGGATTCTCCCGGGCCGCTCAGGGCGGATTCCCGCAGCGCTGATTCCCGGGCGCCCGCAGCGCGGGGAACCGATGACGATGAAGCTGCGGCCGGTAGCGGGCTGACAGGCTGCGGCCCCTGCCACGGGTGCATTGGCCATGCAATCCAAGACGTGCGCGGAGTGCAGCTCCGCTTGGAATACGGCGCCCTGCTCCAGGCGCAGGGGCGTCCGGAGCAGCCGGAGCGGGCCAAACTGACGGACGCGTACAATTTGCCCGGCAGGTATGTTCCGCATACGGCCGGCCCCATGGCAACGGGGGCGCTGGGCCGGGAAGGCTGCGGCCGGCCGGCATCCTGTTTGCCGTTCCCGCCTGGAACCGGCAGAGCGGCAGGGACTCCGGCCCCGCGCTTTCTGCCGCATGGCAGCGGGAGAATTCCGGTTTCCCGGGAGCATATAACAGCCGGACGCCTCAGGGCGTCCGGCTGTAAAGAGGAAGCCGTGCGGTATGGCCGGTGCGGCGGTTCAGCGCGCTTCCGGCAGCGGCTCCGGCAGCGGAGTGCGGTCCCGGTGCAGGCGGCGGAAAACCAGCTTGCGGCACAGGTCGAACGGGATGACAGTGGCGGCCAGCAGCAGTACGCGAAGGATACTGGCGGCGTCCAGCGGCGTTGTGCGGAAGATGGCATTGCCGTAAAAGATCAGCAGAATCTGGATGCCGGAGACGGCGGCCATGATGGTGACAAACGCCGGATTGTGCCGAAGGTTGGCCAGAAGGTTGGTCCGGTGGGTTCTGGCATTGAACGCATTGAAAATCCCGCAGAAGATGAACAGCGTGAAAAATGCAGTCATGAAACCGATGTAATTGCGGCTGAAGCCAAACAGGGCCCGGAAAAACGGCAGCTTCAGAAAGGCCGCGCACAGCACGACGGTGTAGGCGCCGGTGGTCAGGATCTGGCTGAGCATCTGCCGGGACAGGATGGGCTCGTTTCGGGCCTTGGGCGGCTCCTGCATGTAGCGCTCCAGCGGCGGTTCGCCTGCGAAGGCCAGGCCGCCCAGCGTATCCATGATAATATTGATCCAGAGCATCTGTGTGACGGTCACCGGCGTATCGATGCCGATGAACGGGGCCAGCAGGGAGACGCCGACGGCGCAGAGGTTCATGGTCAGCTGGAATACAATGAATTTCCGGATGCTTTTGAAGATGGTCCGGCCGTAGAGAACCGCTCTGGCAATGGAGGCGAAGTTGTTGTCCAGAATGACAATGTCGCCGGCTTCCTTGGCGACCTCCGTTCCGCCGCCCATGGCGAAGCCCACATCGGCCTTTTTCAGCGCCGGCGCGTCGTTGACACCGTCCCCGGTCATGCCGGCCACCAGGCCCAGCGCCTGCGCCGCCCGCACGAGGCGGCTCTTGTCGGAGGGCAGCGCACGGGCCACGACGCGGAGCCTCGGCAGTACGGCCTGCAGCTGGCTGTCGGACATACGCGCCAGTTCGCTGCTGGTCAGAACCAGATCCGTCCCGGCGTCTGTCACAATGGACGCTTCCCTGGCAATGGCCAGTGCCGTCTCCCGGTTGTCCCCGGTGATCATGACGGTCTGGATTCCCGCCTCCCGGACCTGCCGTACAGCCTGCTCCACGCCGGGGCGCAGGCCGTCCCGCAGGCCCAGAAGACCCAGCAGCGTCAGGCTGCCGCCGGACGCCGTGGCCGACGCCGGGTCCCCCACGGCCAGCACCAGCACGCGCATGGCCTCCCCGGTCATGGCGCCCATGGCGGACCGGACAGCGGCGGGGACGCCGTTCCGGCGCCGTCCGTCTGCTCCGTAGTAGGAAGTACAGCGGGGCAGGAGCACTTCCGGCGCGCCCTTGAAAAGCAGCAGGCCGGCTCCGCCGGTCAGCCGGGCGCAGGAATATTTCCGGGTGCTGTCAAAGGGCTGCACCAGAACAGAGCCGGCAGCCGGCCCCTCTCCGGCGGCAAATTCCAGTATGGCGCGGTCGGTGCTGTTGCCCCCGGCTGCGCGGCCGCGCACCAGGGACGCTTCGTTGTTGCACAGGCAGCTCAGCGCGGCCAGAGTGCGAAGGGATTCGCCGCGGATCTGCCGCAGAGCCCGGCAGACCGTCCCGTCGCCCAGGATCAGCCGGTCTACGCGCATGCGCCCGGTGGTCAGTGTTCCGGTCTTGTCGGTAAAGAGAATGTTCAGGCTTCCCGCCGTTTCAATGCCCACCATTTTGCGGACCATGACATGGTCCCGCTTCATCCGGAGCATGTTGGACGAGAGGACCACGGTGATCATCATGGGCAGCCCCTCCGGAACGGCGACCACTACAATGGCGATGGCCAGCAGCGCCGCATGGAGCAGGTGGCTGATGAGGATTTCCGGCGTCTGCAGATCCGTCAGGACGGCGGCCCAGCGGAATCCGTTGTTCATGACCAGCGCATGGAACAAATCGGCCAGGGCGATCAGCACTGCGGCGGTATACCCCATGCGGCTGATGGTTTTTGCCAGATGCCCCAGACGCACCTTCATGGGGCTTTCCACGGAATCCGTCTGCAATTCCAGCGCAAGGGAACCATACAGCGTCCCGTCCCCGACGCGGCGGACCAGCAGGACGCCCTGGCCTGCTGTGACGACCGTGCCGCGGAACAGCTGGTTTGGTTCCTCCGGCGACCAGCGGCGCGGCGTGCCGCTCCCGCGGGGAAGCTTGGCGGCCTCGGCGCTTTCCCCGTTGATGGAAGACTGATCCACCTGCAGGCGGCCGGAGAGCAGCAGTCCGTCTGCAGGGATCTTTTCGCCGGCCTGCAGCAGCACCAGGTCTCCCACCACCACATCGGAGATCGGGACGATCTGCAGGCCCTCTTTGCGCTGGACGCGGCAGGTCAGGCGTGCGGCCTCCTCCTGCAGGCGGGCAAAGGCCGATTCGCTTCCGTATTCCGAGAGGGTTGAGACAAAGGTCGCCAGAAATACGGCCACGCCGATACCGACGGGCTCAAACCAGCTGTGATCCCGCAGGGATACCAGCACGTTGAGCGCCAGGGCGGCCAGCAGGATTTTGATGATGGGATCTCCGAAGCTGGCTAAAAATTGCCGCCAGAAGCTCTGACGGCCGCGTTGGGTAAAATGGTTGGCCCCGTGCTGACGACGGGACGCCTCAACTTCGCTGCGGCTCAGCCCTGAACGGGAATGGGCGGTAGAATTGGACGTCTGCATGCAAGCGCCTCCAGTTTGCCTTTTTGTACAGGCTATTGCCGGCGGCGGCGGAATATACCTGAAGCGCCCCTTTTTCCGGCGCGGCAGGAGGGCCGGGGGTGCCCGGGGGACTGCGGCGCAGGGGCGGGCGTACTGTCGTGGAGCGGAGGCGTGCGGGGCGGAAGGCGTTCAGCGTACCGGACGGGGGGTGCGGCGCGGCGGATGCAGCGCCGTGCGCTGCCGGAGAATGGCCTCCTCCCGCTGCCGCCGCCCGGCGGCGGAAAGCTCGTGCGTCAGAAACTCCGGGGAAATCCGCTCAATGACGTCCCGGATCTCCGGAACCGTCCACGGCTGATGGCGATCAATCTGCAGGATATGGCTGTAGGCCGCGGCGAACCGCTCCAGATATTCTGCCGGCAGCGGCGGCAAAGCGCCGGTGTGGGCGCGGACATAGCTGCCGGACAGGGACTGGTGCAGATGGACGGCGCGGATGGCGCCGGACAATTCGCCGTGGAGATCCAGCATCCGGTGCAGAAAGGCGGCGCCCTCCTGCTGGGATTCCAGGCAGAGATTGGCGTTCATCAGATGGCCGGTGTCCAGCAGAAGCCCCTTGTTGGGCGCGCGGATTCCCTCCAGCAGCCGTGCGGTCTTCTGCGGATCGGTAAATGTGAAGCCGGGCCACCACTGATTTTCCACCAGAATGGCGAAGGGCCAGTCCTGGCCGGCGGTCAGCGTGTTGATCAGCTCCAGCGCCCCGTCGATGACTTCGTCGTCGGAATGGAGCCAGCGATACGTATAGCCTTCCTCGATGGAAACGTCGGAAACGTGGAACACCACATAGGACGCGCCGAACCGGGCTGCGCGCTGCAGGTCGCGGCGGTACTGCTCCAGCAGGCAGCCGCGGTCCTCGCCGCCGTAGAAGGCGGCCCAGGCGGCGCGGCTGCCGAATTTGCGCGCCAGCGCCTGACGGTCGCCGCGCCAGAAATCCAGCCAGTCGGCATAAAACAGGAGATGGTAGCCGCACACCAGCCCCTCCGGCAGCTGCCCGACGGCTTCGCCGCCGCCCCAGACCGCTTCAATGCCGCTGCATCCCAGGCGGCTGCAGGAAGCCTGCAGTTCTTCGGGCGATGCATATTCCGAAAGACTTTGCGCACAGATGGGAAAACTGAACAGCTCTTTCATAGGCGCCTCCTTTTTTGTTACCATACTCCACGGCAGAGCGGTTGTCAATGAAAAGGGCTGCGCCGGAGTGAACGGCGCTGCGGCGGGAGGGGGCGGAAGTGTTTGGCGAATTGTATGTCCAAGGGATCCGGCTTTCAGGGCGGATCCCGCCGGAGAGCGGCCTGCGCCGCGCGCCCGCCGTCGGATGCAGCTGGGGGAGCGGAAGTTCGGCGGCGGCCCGTATCTGCCGGGCGGACCGGCGGCGCTTTCTCCTGCGGGGCAGATGCGCCTGCCCCGCAGGCTCCGGGAATTGGCGGAGGAGAAGCCGCAGCCCCTGATTTCCGCCCCTTCTCCCATGCCGCCGGCCTTTCCGGGAGCCGGGGCCTGCATGCCGCCGGAGGACGGGATCCGTCTGACGCCCTGCGATGAAGCGCGGCATGGCCAGGCAGCCCGGCGCTTTGGGGAAAAGCCGGGGTAAAGGCCGTGGTATTTGCCTGCAGAGCCGGAAGAGACGGAGCGTGCCGGCTGAAATGACAGGAAAAACCACGGAATTTCCTGAAAAAGCACTGTGGATTCCCTTTGCATTCCTGTGGGATTGTGCTATAATTCTCATGTCATATCCCGTCGAACGGCCCTGCGCCGTGGGGCGGCCGCCTTTCGCGCCTGCCGCGAAGGGCGTTTCTGTGAAATACCTTTGATGAACCGATAACGGAAGCAAAAGGAGTAGTAAACATGATTGTCACACAAAAAAAGCCCATCGAAGAATTGATGGCGATGCTCGGTGACGCGAAGAAAATCGCGATCATCGGATGCGGCAGCTGCGCCACGGCCTGCGCGACAGGCGGTGAAAAGGAAGTGGCCGAGCTGAAGGCATATCTGGAGTCCCAGGGCAGAACCGTGGTTGCCACGGCGATGTCTGATTACTGCTGCATGAACCTGACCACCAAGGGCAAGGTCAAAGGCTTTGCCGCCGCAGGCGCCGAAGCTGTGGTATGTATGGCCTGCGGCGACGGTACGCAGGTGGTGGCCGCCAACGTCCCCGTGCCCACCTACCCGGCCAATAACACGATGTTTTTGGGCGAGGCCGTAAAGTTCGGCCTGTTTGACGAGGCATGTCATCTGTGCGGCAACTGCGTGCTGGGCCAGACCGGCGGCATCTGTCCCATCACCCGCTGCGCCAAGTCCCTGGTCAACGGCCCCTGCGGCGGCGCCAAAAACGGCAAATGCGAGGTCAACCCCGAGAACGACTGTGCGTGGATTATGATTTACAAGCGGCTGGAGTCCCTGGGCCAGCTGGAGAAGCTGGGTCAGACCAGAGAGGATAAGGGCTACCAGGACGTTGCATATCCCAGAACGATCAATATTAGGGGGAAATAAGAAATGAGTCTTTTGGAAAAAGCGCTGGAGAGCGGAAAATTTGGCGTGACGGCGGAGATGGCGCCGCCGAAAGGGTATGACTTTTCCGAGCAGATGGAGGCGGCAGCCCTGCTGAACGGCAAGGTGCATGGCGTCAATGTGACCGATATGCAGTCTGCATGCCTGAAGGCATCCTCTCTGGGCCTGTGCGTGAAGCTTAAGGAAGCCGGCGTGGAGCCGATTATCCAGATGACCGGCCGCGACCGCAGCCGCATGGCCATTATGGGCGACATGCTGGCCGCCGCCGCATTTGGGATCGACACCATGCTGGCGCTGACCGGGGACCATCCGGTGGTGGGCGACTGCAGCCAGTCCAAGCCTGTTTACGATCTGGATTCCGTGGGGATCCTGCATATGCTCTCCACCATGGAGGCCACCGGCAAGGACTGCGGCGGGAA
>JAHZEF010000040.1:15745-16196 GCA_019422005.1 Clostridiales bacterium | reverse complement strand
CCCGGAGCAGGAAGCCCGCGCCAGGCAGATCGCGGACAAGCATATTTTTATCTCTCTGCATGAACACCCCTTCTGCTTCCCGAAGGATCTGAGCCAGATTTTTGACTGGACGCGTGAGAACCGCATCCGCACCGCGTATCAGGGCCTGGCCGGCAGCCTGTGGGACTGCGTCTTTGACAACCTGATGGACGGATGCTGCCTGATCACCTCCAAGGCGGGCTGGAAATGGCAGGATGTCATCTATGATATGGGAATGCGCATGTCTGATATTGCACACCAGGATTTCCTGATCCGGTGCGGCACGGTGGACGACATTGTCCGTGCGAAGAAGGAAGGGAAGGTTGCCTGGGTTCCGGTGCTGGAGAGCGCAACGCCGGTGGAAAATGAACTGGACCGCGTGGATATCCTCCATGGCCTGGGCGTTCGCCATATGGGCGTCACCTATTCCGAG
>JAHZEF010000040.1:9792-15708 GCA_019422005.1 Clostridiales bacterium | reverse complement strand
TCAAGGAGGATCATGACGGCGGCCTGACCTATTTGGGGCGCCAGGTGGTGGAGCGTATGAACAAGGTCGGCATCGCCATCGACTGCTCCCATGTGGGCCCGCAGACGACCCGCGACATCATCCGCTACTCTGCAAAGCCGGTCATCATCAGCCATACCGGCGCGCGTGCCCTGTGGGACAGCAAACGCCTGATGCTGGACGACGATATGAAGGCCTGTGCCGACAAGGGCGGCATTATCGGCATTGAAGCGGCGCCGCATACCACCATCACCCGGGACAACCGCACGCATACCATCGAGGCATTCATGGAGCATTTCGAGTATGTCAAGAATCTGATCGGAATTGACCATGTAAGCTTTGGCCCGGATACGCTGTACGGCGACCACTGCAATCTGCATAAGGCGCTCTCCGGCCATCTGTCCATCAAGCAGACGCAGCAGAGCAATTCGCAGGGCGGCGCCAACGATTTCCCGCGCGTGCCCTATGTCCGCTACATGGAGAACCCCACAGAGGGGTCTCACAACATTCTCCGCTGGCTGGTGGCCCACGATTATTCGGAAGAGGATATCGCCAAGGTTATGGGCGGCAACGCCATGCGGGTCCTGAAGGAAGTCTGGTAACGGAAATTCGGCCGGGGGCCGTTCCGCAGGGCGGCGCGGCCTCCGGTTCAAAATAAAGGAGGAGTTCTGTTTGAAGAAAAAGAGTTTGAGAAAGAAGTTTCCCATTGTATCCCTGATCCTGATGCTGATCTTTATGATCGGCGGCAGCATCCTGATTGCGATTCCCAATCTGCCCAGAAGCTTTGGCGGCATAGACATCGCCACGCTGATCATCGCCTATCTGGGGTATGTATTTCTGATTGCCGCGTGCTTCCTGTATGTGAAGACGGGCAAATAAGCGAACCGCAATCGAAAGGAGAAAGATATTATGGGAGCAACCGCGTCCTATGTACTCGTCTTAGTCGTATATTTTGTCGCCATGCTGGGAATTGGCGTCATCTTCGCAAAGCGCGTCAAGTCCGACGACGAATATTTTGTCGCCCGTGACAAGCTGAGCGCGCCGGTCATCGGCTTTTCCTTCTCTGCAACGCAGATGAGCGGCAGCACCTATCTGGGAACCGTCGGCCAGATCCGCAGCCTGGGATATACGTTCATCCCCGCTGCGCTGTCCTCTGCCGCGGCGCCCTGGTTCTGCTATGTGCTGGTGGGCGACCGGATCCGCAAGATTTCCGCCCGCCTCAAGGCTGTCACCATCTCGGATGTGTTCCACGCCCGGTTCGGGAAGTCGGTGGGCATCCTGTCTGCGGTGATTATCCTGCTATGTTCCGTCCCGACGGTGGCCGCACAGCTGAAGGCGGCCGGCACGGCGTCTGAAGTCCTGATCGGCATCCCCTACGTGGCGGCGCTGTTCCTGTTCGGCGGCATCGTGATTATTTACCCCCTGCTGGGCGGCATGTTTGCCGTGGCCTGGACCGACCTGATTCAGGGAATCCTGATGATCCTCGGATTTGTGATTCTCGGCCCCATTGTCCTCAACGCCGCCGGCGGCTTCACTGAGATGCACCGCCAGTATGCTGCCTTTAACCCCTCCGGCATCACGCTCAACGGCGGGCAGCCGCTGATGTGGATCATCTCCGGGTTCCTGGTCTGGGGCTTCTTCCAGGTGGGCGGCCAGCCTGCCGGCATCACCCGCTTCCAGACCACATCGGATACGGGCAAGCTTAAGCGCGCGCTGCTGTATTCCATCGTATTTGAGAGCATTATCTACATCGGCCTGACCATTATTTCCCTGTGCGCCGGCGTACTGATTCCGACGCTGGACAATGCGGATATGGCGCTGCCGGTTCTGATCCAGACTTATCTCCATCCGCTGGTTGGCGGCATCGTGCTGGCCGCTGCGCTGGGGGCAATGATGTCCACTGTGGATTCCGTGCTTCTGATGGTCAGCTCCATTTTTGTGGAAAATATTTATCGGAAGCTGATCACGAAGGACATTGACAGCAAAAAGAGCCTTCTGCTGGGCCGTGTGATCACCATCGTGGTGGGTGTTCTGGGCCTTCTGATTGCCATTGATCCCCCCGATGCGGTGCTCTGGATTATCACCATGGGCTTCAGCGTAATGGCTGCTGCGTTCACCTTCCCGCTGCTTCTTGGGCTCTGGAGCCAGAAGATTACCACGGCCGGCGGCATGGCCGGTATCGTCGGCGGCACAGTGATGGCGCTTGTGTGGTACGTTCTGGGCTATATCCGCTACCACTCCCTGAGCGCCTGGATCGGCGGAATCTGGCCTGCCCTGATCGGCAGCGCGGTTTCCCTGGTTCTGACCATTGTGGTGTCCCAGTTCACAAAGCCGATCAGCAAGGAAACGGAAGAAATTTTCTTTGACGACGCAGAGTAACTGCAGAAATGAAAGTTGCGTCCGGGCAGTCTGCCCGGACGCATCGCCGTTGCAAGGAACCTGCGTCAGCAAGGAGGTCATTTATGAAAATCAGCAGCACCTTGGTCCGGATGGGCCGGGAAGAGGCCATGGCGCTGGCCGAAAAGGAGAATGGCGGCCTTATCGGCAAACTGGCAGAGCGGATCAAGGGGGCGCCGACGCCCGTCCGGGCCTTGGACGCGGAGCTGTTTTATTACCCGCTCTGCGTCGGCGGCGGCGTATTGTCTTTTCCGCGGGCGGCGAACCTGCCGTCCAGGCGGATTGTTTCCCTGGCGGTGGTGGACTGCGCGTTTGGATATGTGCAGAAAATGCAGGGTCAGCCGGAACTCACCGAACAGGAAGTCCCGGGCACACAGATCGTCCGGCGCAGTCTGGCGGATGATGCGGCCCGGGAGCGGCTTGCTTCCTTTATGCGGAAGCAGGGGTATCGTAAATACCGGTCGCTTCCTGAAGTGGAATTCAGGGAATTCTATTTGGTGTACAAGCCGCATTATGTCTGCCGCTGTACCCGCGGCAGCAAGGAGTTTCTGCGGATTGTGGACGCCGAAATCGGCCAGCGGGATTTTATGCTGGACATCAAATTCAAGGATTTGCAGTTTGAGGCCTGATCTGCAGGGCAGATAAAAAGGGCGGGACCGTATCCATACGGTCCCGCCCTCTGAACATGCGGGCGAACTGCTGTGCGCCTCAGAGAGCATGGTAGCGCCCTCGGTCAGGTCGGTCACTGCGGTCTGGAGCTGCTCCATCATGGTATTGGCAGCCTCCTGGAGCTTGCCTTCGTCGGTCTCTTCCAGCATGCTGTTCACGGTGTCGAGATAATCGATCATCGCCTGGCAGCCGGACTTCATTTTTTCATGGGCGTCCGCATAGGAGGCGGGCGGTGTGATGTTGATAAAATCCTGGAACGGAGCCTTCATGTCCTCCAGCAGCTGCTTGGCTGCGTCGGGGTCGTTCGGGTCCAGCGCAGATGCGTCTGTCTGAATCGAAGTAAGCTTGTCATTCAGTTCGGTGACGGCCGTCTGATATTCTTCTTCCGTCAAAGCCGCGTCGTCGGCGTCTTTTTTTCCGCAGGCCGTCAATAAGGCGGTCAGCATGGTCAGTGCCAGCAGCAATGCCAGCAGACGTTTGCAGGTTTTCATCTTCCTATACCTCTTTTTCAAATTTTTTCCGTCTGGAATATCGCTTCCAAACAGGCCTAATCGTACCATGCCGGGAACAGGGTGTCAATGTACAGAGTGTCTAAAATTCTGCAATATGTTAGAAGAATTTCCAGCGATTTCCTGCCTCCGGTGATACGGCCGTATACTTTTTTGACACGCGAATGGAAAAGGCCTGCCGGATGTGATATAATAAATAATCAGGCAGTACAGCATTCCGGCCGGCCGCCGCTGGCGGGCCGGATCGCACTGCAAGGCCGACCCCCGATGGACGGGGAGAGCCGGCTGCGGCTTTGTATGCGCTGTGCGCCTGCGGTTCCGGCGGTTTTGCAGGCTTCATCATACGCAGGATGGTGCCTGAAGTTATGAGTAAAAGGGGATTTTGCCCAATGAAACTGATGATTCTCGATGGAAACAGCGTAATCAATCGGGCGTTTTACGGGATTCGGCCGCTGAGTACGCGCGATGGTCTGTATACCAATGCAATCTACGGCTTCCTGAATATCCTGCATAAGCTCTGTGCGGAGGAAGAGCCGGATGCGCTTTGCGTGGCCTTTGATCTGAAAGCGCCGACTTTCCGGCATGAGATGTTCGACGGCTATAAGGCGACACGGCACGGGATGCCGGAGGAGCTGGCAATGCAGATGCCGGTGATGAAGCAGGTCCTCGGCGCCATGCGCATCCCCATTTACGAGGCGGAGGGCTGGGAGGCCGACGACATTCTCGGCACGGTTGGCAGGCGCTGCGGAGAAAGCGGCTGGGACTGCGTGATTGTAACCGGCGACCGGGACAGCCTGCAGCTGGTGGACAGCCATGTAACGGTGAAGCTGGTCACCGCCAAAGCCGGGCAGACCGTTTCCACCCGGTATGACGAAGCGATTTTTTGCGAAGAGTACGGCTTTGCGCCGGGGGCTCTGGTTGATTTGAAAAGCCTGATGGGTGACAGCTCCGATAATATTCCGGGCGTTCCCGGGATCGGCAAAAAGACGGCCTCGGATCTTCTGCAGAAATTCGGCAGCCTGGACGCCATCTACCGCAATCTGGAAAGCGGGCAGATCCGGGAGACTGTCCGGAAAAAGCTGGAGGCGGGCAGGGAATCGGCATACCTTTCCTACGATCTGGCAACGATTCGCTGCTGCGCGCCGATTGCGTTCTCTCCGGAGGAAAACCTGGTGCAGAAGCCGGACAAGCCGGCGCTGCGGGAGCTGTTCCGCCGCCTGGAGTTTGTACGGCTGATGGACCGCTACGGACTCAATGAGCCGGATATGCCGGAGGCCTGCGAACCGGCGCCGGCCGCGAAAATTCTGAGCGGCCTGCCTGGATACGGCGAGCCCTGCGCGGTTTGCCTGGACGCTTCCCTGGAGTCTGTTTCGCTGGCGACGGCTATGGGCGCCATTACGGTGCCGTTTGAGGAAAACCGGGCTTATTTTGAAACGCTGTTCGGCTCCGATACCCCGAAAGCATGTGCGGATCTGAAAACGCTGTACCATATTCTTTCGGAACATTCGCTTCCGGCGGAAGGGTTTTGCTTTGACGTCAGCCTGGCGGCATATCTGCTGGATCCCTCGGAGGGCAGCTATGATACGGCGGCGCTGTCTGTAAAATATCTGAATCAGGAGCTGCCGGCGGGAGAGGACGCCGCTGCGGTGTTCGCGCTGTGGCGTGATCTGCAGGGCCGCCTGGAGGAACAGGGCATGACGGACCTCTATACGGCGGTGGAACTGCCGCTCTGCCGGGTATTGGCCCAAATGGAATGTACCGGTATCGCTGTGGACGGAGGGGCGCTGCAGCAGTTCGGCGCCATGCTCAGCGGGCGAATCGACGCCGTCCAGCGGCAGATTTTTGAGCTGGCCGGGGAGACCTTTAATATCAATTCCACGCAGCAGCTGGGAAGCATACTCTTTGAAAAACTGGGGCTCCCTCCGGTCAAGAAGACCAAGACCGGCTACTCCACCAATGCCGATGTCCTGGAAAAGCTGAAAAACCGCCATCCGATTATTCAGGCCATTATGGATTACCGGATGCTGACCAAGCTGAATTCCACATATGCAGAGGGCCTTTTCAAGGTGGTGGGAAGCGACGGACGGATTCATACCACGTTTCAAAATATGGTGACGGCCACCGGGCGGCTGTCGTCAACAGAACCCAACCTGCAGAATATTCCGGTTCGGACGGAGCTGGGCAGCGAGATTCGGAAGATGTTTGTGCCGAAGCCCGGGTCTGTGCTGATTGACGCCGATTATTCCCAGATTGAACTCCGGGTCCTGGCGCATATCGCCGGAGACAAAATTATGCAGCAGGCCTTTATCAGCGGCGAGGATAT
>JAHZEF010000040.1:0-9782 GCA_019422005.1 Clostridiales bacterium | reverse complement strand
TGGAGCCGGAAGCGGTAACCGGCCTGATGCGGCGGCATGCCAAGGCCGTGAATTTTGGAATTGTCTATGGCATTTCGGAATTTTCACTGGCCGACGACATCGGCGTCTCACGGGCGGAGGCCAAGGCTTATATTGAAAGCTATCTGGAAAAGTATTCCGGTGTGCGCCGGTATATGCATGAAATCGTGGAACAGGCGAAGCGGGACGGATATGTGACGACGCTGATGGGAAGGCGCCGCTATCTGCCGGAGCTGCAGAGCAAAAACTACAATCTGCGTTCCTTCGGCGAGCGCTGCGCCATGAATACGCCGATCCAGGGGACGGCTGCCGATATTATCAAACTGGCCATGGTCCGTGTCGCAGCGGCGCTGGAGCGTGAGGGCCTGGAGGCGCGCCTGGTACTGCAGGTGCATGATGAACTGATTGCCGAGTGCCCGGCGGCGGAGGCGGAGCAGGTCCTGAAGCTGCTGGAGCAGGAAAAGGAGCAGGTGATGCAGCTGGATGTCCCGCTGCTGGCGGAAGCGAAGCAGGGAACCAGCTGGTATGAGGCGAAATGATGGTGCCGGAGATTATACCGATGGCCCGGGAACATGTCCCGGGCGTGGCGGCGCTGGAACGGCTCTGCTTTGCCGACCCCTGGAGCGAAGCTTCGATTGCAGGGGAACTGGAGAACCCCCTCAGCCTTTGGCTGGTGGCGCTGAACTGCGGGCAAATTTGCGGCTATATCGGCAGCCAGACGGTATTGGATGCTGCGGATGTGATGAATTTGGCGGTGGCTCCGGCAGCACGGCGGCATGGCGTCGGGCGCGCGCTGCTTGGCGCGCTGGCAAAGCGTCTGCGGCAGGCGGGCGTCTGTTCGCTGACGCTGGAGGTACGGCCGTCCAATGAAGCGGCAAGAGCATTGTATGCGGCCTTCGGATTCCTGGAGGCAGGACGGCGGCCCAGATATTATGTAAATCCAAGAGAGGATGCGCTGATCCTCCGTAAGGAGTTGGAGACGTGAAGATTCTGGCAATTGAATCCTCCTGCGATGAAACCGCTGTCGCAGTTGTAGAGGATGGGCGGAAAGTGCTGGCAGACTGTATTGCCTCGCAGGTGGCGGTTCATAAGATCTACGGCGGCGTGGTGCCCGAGATTGCATCGCGCAAGCACATCGAGGCGATATATGGCCTGGCGGACGCCGCGCTGGAGTCCGCGGGCATCACGCGTCAGGATGTGGATGCGATAGCGGTGACATATGCGCCGGGCCTCATCGGAGCTGTGCTGGTGGGCGTCAATTTTGCCAAGGCGGCGGCGTTGGCGCTGGATGTGCCACTGATTCCGGTGCATCATATTCGCGGGCATATCGCGGCCAATTACCTGGCGTTTCCGGAGTTGGAACCGCCGTTTCTCTGCCTGGTTGTATCCGGCGGCCACAGCCTGATTGTGGACGTGCGCGGTTATACCGAACTGAAGGTTCTCGGTACGACACGGGATGATGCGGCGGGAGAATGCTTTGATAAAGTTGCAAGGGTGCTGGGAATGCCGTATCCGGGCGGCGCGGCGCTGGATCAAATGGCGCAGGCAGGCGTGGAGGGAAGGTATGCCCTGCCGGTTGCCCATGTGAGCGGAAACGATCTGGATATGTCTTTTTCCGGGCTGAAAACAGCGGCGCTGAACCTGATTCACCATGCGAGCCAGAAGGGGGAGGCTCTGGATGTTCCGGGGCTGTGCGCCGATTTTTCCCGTGCAGTCAGCGATACGCTGGTGCCGCGGGTTGCCGCAGCGCTGGAGGCGACCGGATACCGAAGCCTTGCGATCGCCGGCGGTGTGGCGGCCAATTCCAGGATCCGGCGGGATTTCCAAACGCTCTGCAGCCGGATGGGGACGGCGCTGTATGCGCCTCCGCTGCGGCTCTGCGGAGATAACGGCGCAATGATCGGCGCGCAGGGATATTATGAATTCCTCTCCGGCCACACGGCGGATCAAAGCCTGAACGCGTATGCGACGAAAAGCCTGGAATGAAAAGCTGCCGGGTGTGACAGTTGTCTGTTTTTGCAGATGCAGGGCGGAATTCCGCGGAATTTCCCCCTGCATTTTTCATTGCATTTTTGCAGCCGCGACGGAAGAATTATGGATTATGTAAATAAATCTGGAATCTTCACGAAGAAAAGAACTAGGGTTTGCGGGCGGTCACATATTTTGGAAAAAACACCGCAAACCTATGATGCTCAAGGGATACAGCCTGTTGAGAAAAGTGTGGAGAATGTGGACAACTATTTGACGTTTTCCATTCACTTATTATTACGGTTAACATTTTGTAATCATTCCGTGAAATTTGATGTTCCGTGCGGAAAACATGTGCCGCCGGCTCCGGGATATGGTATAATCGGATACATGCTGAAGATGAGGTGGGAGGGGTTTCATGCAGGAGTCAATTTTGGTTGTGGACGATGAGGCGGCGATTGCCGACCTGCTGGAGGTTTATCTGAAGAATGAAGGCTACAGGGTTTATAAATGCGGCCTTGCAGCCGACGCATTGTCCTGTATCGAACGTACGCCTCCGGATCTTGCGCTGCTGGACGTTATGCTTCCGGACATGGATGGCTTTGCATTGTGCCAGAAAATCCGGGAAAAACATCTGTTTCCCATTGTGATGCTGACCGCCAAGGTGGAGGATATGGATAAGATTATGGGCCTGACGCTGGGCGCGGACGATTATATCACCAAGCCGTTCAATCCGCTGGAGCTTCTGGCCCGGGTGCGGACCCAGCTGCGGCGGTATACCCGCTATAATCCGGCCGGCGGAACTGCGCCGTCACCGGAGGAATACGAGATCAGGGGCCTGTTTATTTCCCGGCAGACGCACAGCTGTACGCTTTACGACAAGCCGGTGGCGCTCACGCCGCTGGAATTTTCGATCCTTTGGCATCTTTGCGAACACCGGGGGAGCGTGGTATCCAGCGAAGAGCTGTTCGAAGCTGTTTGGGGGGAGAAATATATGGACAGCAATAATACGGTTATGTCGCACATTGCCAGACTGCGGGAAAAGCTCCATGAGCCCAGCCGCCGTCCCCGGTTTGTGAAAACCGTCTGGGGGGTGGGGTATACCATTGAGTAAAAAATCTGCGAGGACAGACGCCAAGCGGACGTACCGGAGCCAGCTTTCCCGCCAGCTGCTGGTGCAGTATGTCCTGGCGCTGATCCTGTGCGCCGCAGGCGTGGTGGCGTTCGTATTTCTGGCCTGGGGATTCTGCAGTATGTTTGTCTGGCATGAAAACAGCATGCTCTACATCATTCTCTGCTGGTTCCGCGATTATATCCTTTTCTGGATGGGGCTGATGATTGTAATTGGCTGGCTGCTGATCAGCTATCACTATCTTTCCAAACCGCTGCGGTATCTGGACGAACTGGTTTCGGCATCCGGGCAGATGGCGCAGGCGGCGGATCAGCCGGTCAGCCTTCCGCCCGCCATGAAAAATGTGCAGGATGAATTAAATCTGGTCCGGGAGCGCGCGCTTCGCAGCGCTATGGCGGCCAAAGAGGCGGAGCAGCGGAAAAACGACCTGATTGTTTATCTGGCGCATGATCTGAAAACGCCGCTGACCAGCGTAATCGGCTATCTGTCCCTGCTGCGCGACGAGCCGGATATCTCCGCCCCGCTGCGGGCCCGCTATACGGGCATTGCCCTGGACAAGGCGCTGCGTCTGGAGGATTTGATCAACGAGTTTTTCGATATCACCCGCTTCAATCTGTCGGAACTGGCCCTGGAGCTGCAGCAGGTGGATCTGCGGCGCATGCTGGAACAGATCTGCAGTGAATTTGAGCCGGTGCTGGCGGAAAAGGGGCTGCGCTGCAGGCTGGATCTTCCGCAGACGCTGGTCTGTGACTGCGACCCTGACAAGCTGGCCCGCGTCTTTGACAATCTGCTCCGCAATGCCGCCGGGTACAGCTTTCCGGACAGCGTGATCGAGATCAGCGGCCATATGGAGAAAGACAGGATCGTTTTGATGGTGTTGAATTTCGGCCGCACAATCCCGCCGGAAAAGCTGGAACGTATTTTTGAGCAGTTTTTCCGCCTGGATTCCGCCAGAAGCTCGGCGTCCGGCGGAGCAGGGCTGGGGCTGGCCATTGCACGTCAGATTGTAGAACGGCACGGCGGCTCGATACGGGCGTCCAGCGCGGACAATCAGGTGCGGTTCACGGTTGTGCTCCCCGTAAGAAATTTGTAAGAATTTCGTTGGAAAATCGCAGGGGTTCCTCAGGAAAAAGCAAAAGAACAAACCGCCCCGTTTTGGTATGCTTGTACCAAAGCGGGGCGGTTTTCCAATGCGCCCCGGCAGGAAGGGGTATCAGGAATGAAAAAACCGGTCATTGCCGTATTGTTTGGCGGCTGTTCCGCGGAATATGAGGTGTCTCTGCAGTCGGCCGCTGCAATTCTGCGCCATTGGAACCGGGAACGTTATACGGCGCTCCCGGTGGGGATTACCAGGGAAGGGGAATGGTTCCATTACACCGGCCCGGCAGAGGGGATCGCAGACGGAAGCTGGCACCGGAAAACAGGGTTGTGCCGGCCCTGCATGATATCACCGAACCGGCTCCGCCGTGAGCTGGTTGTCTTTACGCCGGCCCCGGCGCGTTTCCTTCTGGACGGCGCGTTTCCGGTCCTGCACGGCAGGAACGGAGAGGATGGGACGGTCCAGGGGCTGCTGGAGCTGGCAGGCATTCCGATCATCGGCTGCGGCACTCTGTCCAGTGCGCTGTGTATGGACAAAGCCCGTGCCCACAGGCTGGCGGAACAGGCGGGTGTGCGGGCGCCGCGCGGCGCTGTTTTTGAGCGCGGAAGCCCGGGGACTGCAATTGCGGGCGCAGCGGAATCCATCGGATATCCGCTGTTTGTGAAGCCGGTCCGGGCAGGCTCCTCCTTCGGCGTCAGCCGGGTTGCGCACAGGGAGGAACTGGCACCGGCGGTGGAAGAGGCCGCGCGGCACGATGCGGAAATCCTTTTGGAAGAGGCTGTGGAGGGCTTCGAAGTGGGGTGTGCTGTTCTCGGAAATGATACGCTGACGATCGGCATGGTGGACGAAGTGGAACTGAGCGGCGGTTTTTTCAGCTATGAAGAGAAATACACGCTGCGTACGTCCGTCATTCATTGCCCGGCCCGGATTTCGGAGGAAAAGGCGGCGGAGATCCGGCGGACGGCCGCTGCGCTTTACCGGGCGCTCGGCTGCCGTGTGTTTGCCAGAGTGGATCTGTTTTTGAAGCCGGACGGCGAGGTGGTATTTAATGAGATCAATACCATCCCGGGATTTACGGCACACAGCCGGTACCCTGCGATGATGCGCGGCGCCGGATGGGAGTTTGGGCCGCTGGTCGACCGGCTGATTGCGTTGGGGCTGGAAGCATGAGAACGATCCTATGTGCGGAAGAGCAGGTTTTTTCCGGGCCGCTGGTTGTTGTGAACCGCAGCAGCCCGCTGCGCCGGGACGGCGGGATTCAGCTCCTGCCGGTGGATGCGGGCCGCGGCATCTGGATGGAGCGCCGTGCAGCGCTTCTGCTGCAGGACTGTATCCGGTCGGTGGGGGGAGAGCATGAGATTGTCCCGGTTTCCGGGTGGCGCAGCGGCGCGGAACAGCAGGCCATCTGGGAGCAGTCCATGGAAGCGCATGGCGAGGCCTTTACGCGCAGCTATGTGGCGCTGCCGGGCTGCAGTGAACACCAGACGGGCCTGGCGGTGGATCTGGGAAAGGCGGCGCCGGAAATCGACTGGATTCGTCCCGCATTCCCGGAGGAGGGGATCTGCGGTGCGTTTCGGCATGCAGCGGCGCGTTACGGCTTCATTGAACGGTATTCAGAGGAAAAGCAGGGCCTGACGGGGATTGCATGGGAGCCCTGGCATTTCCGGTATGTGGGCGTGCCGCATGCGCAGCTGATGCGGGAGCATGGGCTGTGCTTGGAGGAATACGCCGGCTTTCTGCAGCATGGGCCGAGGCACTGCCGGCTTCCGGGACGGCGGACGGTGCAGGTGTCCTATGTGCGCTGCGCCGGCCGGCAGACGGTGATTGAGGCGCCGGAGGGCTGCTGTCAGATTTCCGGCGACAACCAGGCGGGGTTTTTCGTCACGTTCTGGGGGAATGCGGGATGAAAAACCGGCAGTTTGCGGCGCTGGATGATGTTCGGCTGCTGGCGGCCGTCCTAGTGGTTGCGATCCATACTTCGCCGCTGGCTTCGTACAGCGGGACGGCGGATTTTCTTCTGACCCGCGTTGTGGGGCGGATTGCGGTGCCGTTCTTCTTTATGACGACCGGGCACTTCCTGTCCCGGAACGGCTGGCAGGGGCTTCTGCGGTTCTGGAAACGCATGGCGGCGCTCTACGGAGCGGCAATTCTGTTGTACCTGCCGCTGAATCTCTACATGGGCGGGTTTACGGTTTCAGAAGGGCTCCGGAAGCTGCTGGCCGAGGGGACGCTGTATCATCTCTGGTATTTTCCGGCGGTTCTGCTGGGGACGGCAATTGCGGCCGGCCTCTCGCGTCTGGGTATGCGGGCTGCAATCCCGGCCGCCTTTCTGCTGTATCTGATCGGACTGGGCGGAGACAGCTATTACGGCCTGGCCGTTCGGATCCCCGGGCTGCAGCCATTTTATGACGTTTTATTCTGTCTGTTTGACCATACCAGAAACGGAATTTTCTTTGCGCCGCTGTTTTTGCTGCTGGGGGAGGCAGGCTGGTCCTGCCGGCTGGAGGTTTCGGTGCCGTGCGCACTGGCGTCTCTGACGGCCATGTCCGGCGAGGCGCTGCTTCTGCGCGGCCTGGGCGTACAAAGGCATGACAGCATGTATCTGCTGCTTCCGCTGGTCATGGTATTTCTGTTTTCCCTGCTGCTGCAGTGCAACAGGGGACGGAATCCTGCGGCCCGGCGTTCTTCCCTTTGGATCTATCTGCTGCACCCCTGGGTGATTGTCCTGGTTCGCGGGGCAGCTGAGCTGCTGGGATGGGAACGGTGGCTTGTGGACAACAGCCTGCTGCATTTCCTGGCTGTCCTACTGGGAAGCGCCGCTGCGGCTGCCGGACTGCAGCTTCTCCGGCCGGATCTGGTGCCGGCGGAGAGCCGCGCCTGGCGTGAAGTGGATCTGGGCGCCCTGCGGCATAACGTACGCCTCCTGCAGCGCCGTCTGCAGGACGGATGCCGCCTGATGGCGGTGGTAAAGGCGGACGCATACGGCCACGGGGCAAAGGGCATAGCCAGAGCGCTGCAGCGGGAAGGCGTCCACGCCTTTGCAGTGGCCTGCCTGCAGGAGGCGGAGACGCTCCGCAGAGCCGGAATCCGGGGGAAAATTCTGATCCTGGGCTATACGCCTCCGGAACTCGCGCCACGTCTGGCGCGCAGCCGGGCCACGCAGACGGTATTGGATGCTGAATATGCTGCAGCCCTGTCTGCCCAGCGGCGGCGGATTCCGGTACATCTGGCGGTGGATACCGGGATGCACCGCTTCGGAGTCCGGGCAGATGAGCCGGAAACGCTGAGGGGCCTGTATGCGCTGCCATATCTGCGCTTTCGTGGGATGTTTACTCATCTGTGCGTGCCGGACAGCCTGGAACCTGCGGATCTGGCGTATACGCAGCGTCAGGTCGACTCCTTTTGGGAAGCGGCGGATACGGTGCGCTCCGCAGGCGATCATCCCGGCAAACTGCATCTGCAGGCAAGCTACGCTGTCTGGAATCTGCCGCCGCAGCCCTGCGCCTATGCCCGGATCGGGACAGCGCTGTATGGCGTGCGCAGCGACCGGAGGCCGGTTTTATCGGATCTGGAACTGCGGCCGGTCCTGTCCCTGCGGGCCCGCGTCGCCTCTGTGCGGCGGCTGGAGGCGGGAGAGGCCGCCGGATATGGCCTGCTGTTCCGGGCGGAAAGAGCGACGCGGCTGGCAGTGGTTTCCATCGGCTATGCCGACGGCCTGCCGCGGGATTTGGCCCAGCGCGGCGCGGAGCTGCTGCTGCGCGGAAAACGGGCGCCGATTGTGGGCAGGGTATGTATGGATCAGCTGATGGCCGACGTCACAGACGTACCGGAGGCCTGCAGCGGCGACACAGCGACCATCATCGGGCAGGATGGGGAGGAGGGGATTTCCGCAGAGGATCTGGCGGAGCGCTGCGGTACCATTACCAATGAACTGCTGTCCCGTCTGAGCCCGCGCCTGGGAATCGTATACCGGGAAAACAAAGCGCGGCTGTAAAACGGAACGGCAGAGGCCCATACGGAGGCCTCTGCCGTTCACGCCTTCAAAATTGCTCTGCCTGCCGGATCTGCATCAGCGCGCGGGCGCGGTCCTGCAATTCGGAAAATGTGCAGACCTCGCAGCCGCGCAGCAGCTGCTGGACCGAGGGCGGCAGCGACTGAAAATACTCATAGGCCGTCAGGTCCTGATCCAGCAGATCAGAGAGGCAAAGATGAAACTCCTGCACAGGATCACCCCCGCGCTAGTGTATCCGAAGCGGGAGAGCCCCATACGTGGAAATTCGACACAAGCGGTCACAGCCATTCCAGCAGCCGCAGCAGTGCATGGCGGACGGAACGCCCATCCCCGTCGTTCAGGCCAGGGTCGAGGGAAAGATATACGTTCCGGACTGCGGTTCCGGTACTGCCCAGCGGGCTGCGGCGCAGGTAGGACTGCACGGAAGCCTCCGCCTGCCGGAGTATCTTCACGGGGAAGGCGTGCTGTTCACGGAGAATCTGGACCGCGGCGCGAAGCTCCTCTGCGCGGTCATCCAGTTCGGCCTCGCCGTGTTCCGGTACGAAAACGGCGATTGTTTTCTCCTCAGGATGATAGCTGCCGGGCAGCGTCCGGCAGAATGGAAACCGGCTTCGGTATTCAGCATACCGCATGATGACCAGCTGATGGGCAGCCGCGGTGCGGCAGGCTTCGCAGCGCATATGGGAAAGCACCTTCATCCGGCGGCGGACTGCCTCCGGAGAACCCTGCAGGAATACGGCTTCCGTATGTCCGCAGACGCGGCGGATCAGACAGCGCATGGCCGGAAGCTGCCGGAGCCGGTTATACGGTTTTGCATTGAAAACTCACCCCACGGCTAGTTTGCCGCGCAGCCGGATTTTTAGCCCGGCCGGGTTCAAAAAATAATTTCAGCAGTTCCGCCGGGATTCAGAATCCGGCCGGCGGGCTGGGCAGAACCTCTGCCGCCCGGTCGGGGGAATGCCGCGGCCGCAGCCAGGCAGCTTCAGCCTTGGGGGCTGCTGTTCTCAAAGAATTGAAAGTTGGATTGGCAGACTGTGCTGTGGGGCCTGACGTTGGCCGCGAGACGGTTGAAAGCCCTGGATTTTTCCACGTCTCCCAGCCGGTACCAGCAGACGCAGAGCTGCAGAAAGGGGATATAATCGTGACAGTCCGGAATGGAAAAACCGCCATGCGCCTCGTCCTTCGGACGCGTCAGGGCCAGCTCATACCAGAAAACGGAAGTCCGGTATTCGCCCCGGTCCATAAAATATTGCCCCAGGTCGCAGCAGAGCTCCGCTCTTGGCGGGCCATAGCGGAGGCCGGCGGAGAGGGCCGGGAAGACAAGTTCTTCCTGTCCCAGCCGCTGATAGCAGGCAGCCAGGTCGCGGCAGGCCTCCATACAGTTTTCAATCCAGCCTTCGCCGCCCTGCAGGAAGGCTTCCAGCTGCTGCGCGGCCTCCGCGTCCCGCCCGTGGTAGGTCAGCTCCCGGGCATAGTAAAACTGCTCCCGCGGAGAGAGCGCAATTCCGCGGCTGCGCAGCCCTTCGAAAATACGCAGGTTCCGATCCGGATCG
>JAHZEF010000004.1:32385-49968 GCA_019422005.1 Clostridiales bacterium | reverse complement strand
AGTGGATCCGTGGAGGCGCTCTATGATGCCGACGGCTTCGAGATCCCCGAGGACTGCATCGTGCTGGCCGGTTACAGTGACAGCGCTGCCGGCGTGGCCTCCCTGGAGGTGGGAGAGGACGTCTCCTGGACGTGCCATCTCTACACCGGCCCCTATGCCGAGGAGGACGGCGTCCTGACCGATCCCGGCGAACCGGCCGACGATGTGGTAACCGCCGTCAACGGGTTCCATCTGCTGGCCAGAGACGGCGTGAAGAACGAGAACATGCTGTCCAACGCCAATGAAGGCATCAACTCCCGCACGGTGATCGGCATCACCGAGACGGGGATTGTGCACATCTTCGCCATCAACAAGCCCAGCGCCAACATCAGCACGGATCTGACCACCGGCTCCAACTTCCGCGAAATCTGTGAGTATATGATGGACGAGCTGGGCTGTGTGGACGTTTTGAACATGGACGGCGGCGGCTCCACGGAGATGCTGGCCCGCCGGGCCGGCAGCGACCGGCTGGAAACGGTCAGCTATCCCAGCGACGGCAGCTCCCGCTCCGTGAGCAACTGCCTGCTGATCGTCAGCGACGCCCCCCGCAGCGCCGATGTGGGCAGCGTGGTGGTGGACAGCGATGTGAAGCTCTACGCCGGCTCCGCCGCGGACTTCTCCATCCGCCTCACCGACAAGAGCGGCAGCGCCATGGCCACCGAAGGCAAAACCGTCGCCTGGTCGGCCCGGTACGGCTCTGTGGATGAAGCGGGACGCTATACCGCTCCCGCCGGGCCCTGCGAGGACGTGGTCACCGCCACGGTGGACGGCGTTTCCGGCTCCGCAGACGTGTCGGTGGTGGACGCCTCCGGCATCGCCTCCATCACCGCCGGCGATACGGGCACTGTGGCGCTGATGCAGGGCGACGTCCACCAGTTTGGCTTTGCCGCCTGTGACGCCGACTCCCGGGAGATTGTCATCGATCCTGCTCTGGCCCAGTGGAGCATGGAGGGAGACGACATCGGTTCGCTGGAAAACGGATTGCTGACCGTCACCGCCGAGCGCGGCGAGGCCACCGTCCGGGCCCGGTTCAACGGCCAGACCTATGCCACCTCTGTGATCGTGGGCCTGGAAGAGCAGATTCTCGACGACTTTGAGACCTTCCCCATCCAGGGCTACTACATGAGCGGGCCTATGTACTCCGGCGGTGTGGGCACCCAGCACGGCGCCAAGAGCGATATGCTGGCCCTTGAAACCGGCGACCGGGTCAAAAACGGGGCGCACAGCTTCCGCTGGACCTACGACACCGCCAACTGGGCCTGGGACGCAGGCAACAACAAGCGCACCTCCAACGGCACCATGAACTTCATCCCCAAATGGGACGACGCCTCTGATTATGCCGGAGACGGCGTGTGGAACGCGGAATGGCAGGAGCAGCAGTGGCAGAACTACACCGCCAGGGCCATGCCCAGGAAATTCGGCCTGTGGGTCTATGGCGACAACTCCGGCAGTATGATGACGGCAGTATTCTACACCGGCTGTACGGCCCCGGGCGTTTCCAGCGGATCCCTGAGCCTGAATCTGACCGGCTCCATCAACTGGACCGGGTGGAAGTGGCTGGAGGTGGAGGTGCCCCAGGACGCCCAGATGCCCATTGTGTTCAACTACCTCTGGGCCTCCAATACCGACCGGACCCTGACCCCGGAGGAGAACTACCGCTCCGACCTCCTCATTGACGATTTGAAATTCATCTACACCGACATGGAACGGGATCTGGCCGGCCCGGAATTCTCCGGCACCGTTCCCGCCGCCGGAGGCCTGTACAGCGACACCCTGAATTTCTCCACCACCGTTCGGGACGCCATGTCCCGGGTGGATCCGGAAACCATCTCCGTCACCCTGGACGGCGAGGCCGTGGAGGACTACAGCTATGACGCTGAAACCGGGCTGCTGACCGTGACCCGCTCCGGCCTGTCTGACGGCCGGACATACCGCCTGGTGGTCAGGGCGCGGGACGTCCTGGGAAATGAGGCCATGCCCTATATCGACAACGCCTACACGGTGGATCTCACTCCCGACACGACCGGCCCCGTCATTTCCGACGTGACGCCCACCGCCGCCGTGGCTGTGCAGATCCCCCGGCCCCGCGTCAGCTTTAACCTGCAGGATGAAAAGGGGCGGGTGGATCCCGATTCCATCTCCGTCACTCTGGACGGACGGGCGGTGGACGTCTACTATGACGCCGCCACCGGCGACGCTTACGCCCAGCCGGACTTCTCCCTGACGGACGGCAGCGCCGAACTGGTCATTGCGGCCGGCGACACCGCCGGCAACGCCATGGAGCCCTACCGCGGCACCCTGACGGTCAGCCTGATGGCCCAGCCGGAGGATCCGGACCATTATGTCATCGACGTGATTCCCGACACCCAGGGCAATACCTACTCGGAGCGAATCTACGGCCGGGCTGCCGGAAGCGAAAGCGAACTGGTGATTCAGCTGGGCGACATTGTGGACGGTGCTTCCCGGGAAGAATACGCTCTGGCCAAAGGCTATATGGATTCCCTGGGCAAGCCCGGCGTGGTGCTGGCCGGCAACCATGAGGGCGTCAACGGCAATCTCGATCTGTATTATGAAACCTTCGGCTCCCCCACCTATGCTTTTTCCTACGGCAGCGCCTTCTTTGTGGTGCTCAACTCGGCCTACGGCCAAAGCGTCCAGGGAACCGATTCCACCCAGTATCACTGGCTGGAGGAGGTGCTGGCGGACAATACGCTGCCCAATATCTATGTGCTCAACCATGTGGTCACCCGCGACGACTTTTACACGGAGCACAACATGAGCGCGGCGGAAGCGGAACGCTTTGAAGGGATTCTGGCTGACTACAAGGCGGAAAATCCCGAAGTTCAGGTGAGTGTGATCTTCGGCCATCTGCATACCCTGCACAGCTGGGAGACGGGCGGCGTGCGCTATATCATCGGCGGAAACGCGGCGGACAAGGGCTATGTCACCAACGACCAGGGCAATCTTCTCGGCAGCGGCCGGATTGTGATGCAGGACGGCGTGGCGTCCTATGAATATATCCCCCTCCTGACGGAGATCTACCTGAAAAATGCCGCCCTGAACAGCGGACGCCTCCAAGCGGCTGTGGGGGCGCAGATCCCGATGGAGCTGTACGGCGATTTCCGCGAATATCCCGCCAACTATATGACAAAGCTCAGCGACGATGCGCTGATTGCCGCCGACTGGTCTGTTTCAGACGCCCGGGTGGCTTCGGTTGACGGCAGCGGGCTGGTTTCTGTCCTGCAGGAGGGCGAGACGGCCGTTACCGCTTCCTGCGGCGGGAAAAGCGTTTCCGTTACCGTGTGCGCGGCGCCGCTGGAAACGGCCGCGCTGACGGCTCTGACGCTGGCGCTTCCGGAGCCGCTGTATCGGGGAGACCGGTTTTACCCCACCGTCACGGCTGCCGACGTCAATGGCAACCGGGTGGTGCTGGACACGGCAATCCTGACAGGCGCGTCCGCCAACGGCTGTGTCGTCATGGAAAACGGTGAGATGCGCGCAGTCGGGACCGGCAGGGATACGGTAACGGTAACGCTGCTGACGGAGGACGGCCGGACGCTGACCGCGTCTGCGCAGGTTCAGATTTCCGAGCGCTCCGGCGGCGGAGGGTCCGGCGGCGTCCAGCGGCCGGCTTCGGAAGCGGGGAAGACGCTGCCGTTTGAAGATGTGGCCGGGGAGTCCTGGTACTATGGATCCGTCGCGTATGTTTATGAGAACGGCCTGTTCCAAGGGACCTCCAAAACGCGGTTTTCCCCTGAGGCCCCGATGACCCGCGCCATGCTCTGGACGGTATTGGCCCGTATGGAGGGCGAAGCTCCGGCGGACTGGGCGGAGGCCCGCGGCTGGGCTGTGGAGCAGGGCGTGTCCGATGGCACGGATCCCGGTGCGCCGGTCACACGCGAACAGCTGGCGGTTATGCTGTACCGCTGCGCCGGTTCCCCGTCCCCGGAAGCGGCGGCCCGGGCTGCATTTTCCGACGGGCCAGCGGTGTCCGCCTGGGCAGAGGATGCCGTACAGTGGGCTTCCGCACAGGGGATTCTGCAGGGCAGAACAGACGGCAGGCTGGATCCCCGGGGCGCGGTGACCCGCGCCGAGGCGGCGGCAATGCTCCAGCGCCAGGCGTCGGCCTGAAGGGGCCGGGCAGATGCATCATGCTTCCACCGGTTGGACAATGGACGGTTTTGCAGCTTTTCAAGCTGCAAAACCGTCTTTTTGCGGGATATATGGGATGTGTTCCCCTGCGGCCGGGCCTCCCCGGCGGTGACACCGCAGCCTTTTGTGTGCCGGAACCCGGACGAACGCCGTACGGAAGGTGGCCTGGCTGCCGGCCTTCGCCGCAATGCTGGAAACCTCATGGCCCAAAACGGCCGGCAGGGCAGGCCCGGCAGCGCCCGGATTTCCTTCAAAGCTGTGGATCCCTGTTCCGCAGGCGTCGCAGGCCCGGATCTGCACGGGCGCTTCCCGGGACGGCGGCCGGGGAATGGGGCGGTGCCCCGGCTGCAGCTCCCGGGGGCTGCAGCAGACTGCACTGTCCATCCGGAAAGGCCTCTTTTGATTTCAATGAATAGCAATGTTCCGGACGGAAGCGGAGGATCAAACAGAAAAACGGAAAAAGCAATTGGCGTCTTCGCAGAAACAAATGAAAAAAATTGTACATTTTACACAATTGTGTTTCCAGCCGATGTGGTTTATAAAAAGAGAAACGATGAAAGGGGGCCGGCTTCCCATGGCGGATACCAGTATGACGACGACAAAACTGAAGCAAATCAACCGGCGGCGGGTCTACCAGCTGATCTATGAGGAGGGCGGCATCTCCAAGCAGGCCATTGCCACCAGACTGCAGATGAGCCTGTCCACGGTTTCACAGAATCTCTGTGCGCTGGAACAGGAGAAACTGATTGAACGCAGCGGCTATTATGACTCCACAGGCGGCCGCAGGCCGCAGATGATCCGGGTCTGCGCGCAGGCGCGGGTGGCGGTGGGCATGGATATCCTGAAGGACATGCTGCTGCTGACAGCGGTGGATCTCGATGGCACCCCCCTGTGCAGGGCCTGTATTCCGATGGCATTTGCCGATACCGACGAGTATCGCCGCCGCCTGGCCCGGGAGGCGCAGGTCTTCCTGGGGCACAGCGGGCTGGAGCCTTCGGCGGTGCTGGGGGTTTCCATTGCCATTCAGGGGATTCCGGACCGGACCGGGCAGGGCGTGAGTTACGGGGAGATCATGCACAATACCGGCATGCAGCTGAAGGAGCTGGCGCGGTATCTGCCCTTCCCCTGCCGCCTGGAGCACGATTCCAAAGCCGCGGCGTTTTTGGAACTCTGGCAGCGCCGGGACCTGCAGAATGCGGTTGTACTTCTGCTCAACTGCAACCTGGGCGGCGCTGTTGTGGTCAACCGCCGGGTTCTGCAGGGGACGGGACTGCATGGGGGGCTTCTGGAACATCTGTGCATCGACCCGGACGGCCCCAGGTGTTACTGCGGCCGGCGGGGATGCCTGGAAACGTATTGTTCGGCGGAAAGCCTGGAAAAAGCGGCCGGGATGCCGGCGGAGCCGTTTTTCCGGGCGCTGCGGGCCGGCGACGCCGGCTGCGTGCGGATCTGGGACGACTATCTGCGCCATCTGGCATTTGCCATGGCAAATCTCAATGTGGTTTTAAATGCGCCGGTGATCGTCAGCGGCCTGCTGGCCCCGTATCTGACGGAGGAAGACGCGGAGCGGCTGACGAAACTGGCGGCGGAGCGGTCGCCGTTCCCGCTGCCGGAGTCCTATCTCACCGTCAGCGGCCAGGATCAGTACGCGCCGGCGCTGGGCGCGGCGCTGTACTACATTCATCAGTTCCTGGAGACGGTTTAATCTGGCCGGCCCTCCGCCGGAACCGCAAAAGGCCATTCTGACAGACCGGAACGGACGCTGCTGTTTTTACAGCAGCGTCCGTTCCCTTTGGCCGGCAGCCTGGTTCCCGGAATGCCAGCGCATCCATTCAGCGGCTGCCCGCGCCGGCCGCATCCAGCCGGGCCTGTTCGGCGGCCGCTTCCTCCGGTGTGAACCCGGAGTATCCGCTGCCGGGCGTATGCACCACGGGGCGCAGCCGGCCGTGCTCCACAGCGTATTCCCGGATCTGCCGGCCGGCCATGCCGGAGAGGGCTTCCGACCGGACAAAAACGGCGGCTCCCTCTGCGCGGGTGACGGCGGTCAGCGCCAGGCCATGGGCAGGGGCGTCTTCCAGCAGCAGCTCCACAGACCCGTCCTGCCGCAGGCGGATCACCTGATCGCCGGCCGGGTATTCCGTTCCGCCGCTGCTGAAAGAGACGCGCCGGCCGGGACGGTGGGAAACCGCCAGAACGCTGCCGCCGCTTTCCTCCAGACGGCCGTAAACGGCCCGGTCGGTCCACTGGGAAAAACTGCCGTCGGCCTCATAGGTATAGTAGCCGATTTCCCCCCAGAAGGCGGAATGATCGGCTCCGGATACGGTCCGGCCCCATCGGGATACCCATTGCTGCCGGTCGCTGCGGCGCAGCGTATCAAAGCCGAGAAAAGCGTCCATGGGGATGCGCATGGCCTGTAGTACAGCTCCGTCGCAGAGGCGGATGCTGGAGAGCGTGGCGGAGCCGTCGCTGTCCAGCGCATATTTGATCAGGATCCCGCCGGTGAATACCGCCTGCCGTTCGGACTCTGTCATCAGGGCCCCCTGGTGCAGCAGCCGCTGCACGGCGAGACAGGCTTCAGCCCTGGTTACGGCCTGTTCCCCCTGAAAGGAGCCGTCCGGATAGCCGGAGAGCAGGCCGGCCGCCGCCGAGGCCTCCACGCCGGCGGCGTAACGCGCAGGGAATTCGCCGCTGTCGGTGAAGCGGCCGGGCTGTTCCCAGCCGGGCGTCAGACGCAGGCCGTTCCAGAGGAAGCAGGCGTTGTCCAGAATCACAGCCATCTCATACCGCGTCAATCCGTCTGTCGGCCCGGATCCGCTGTCAGAGAACAGCGGCCCGTCCCCGGCGGACAGAAGCCCGCTTTGGACGGCAGCCTCATAATATGGCTGCCACCAGGGGTCTCCGTCTTCCGCCTGCGGGAGCGCCTCCCCGGAGAAAGCGCGCAGGATCATGGAGGTAAATTGCACCCGGGACACCGGAAGGCCGGGGCGGAAGGTCCCATCGGGGAAACCGGACGCCACATGGCGCGCCTCCATGGCGCCGATTGCATCGGCGGCCCAGTGGCCGGCGGGGACGTCGTCGTATGCCGCTGCGGAAACCGTCAGCAGCAGGGCCGCTGCCAGGATCAGAAAAAACCGCTTCACGAAATCAGCTCCTTCCCGATAAAGCGCCGGTGCGCTACAGTGTTTCCCATTGACCGGTCTGATGGGAACGCAGGATCCGTTCCATTACGGACTGGATATATGCGCCGTCGGCGAAGGAGGGGGTTCCGGGCCGGCCGGCGGCTGCATTGTCGAGGAAGGTATAGAGCGAATGGATATGCCCGCGCAGAAAGCTGGTGCCGAATTTCCCGCCGGGGAAGCCGCCGCCCGGCGCAGGATAATGGCCGCCGCACTCGATGGCGGTAAAACCCTGGAGGCCGCCGATGGGATCGGCGGGGGCGGCCGCATCGTAATAGTACAGGCGTCCGGGCTCCAGGGAGTTGTACCGCAGGGCGCCCCGGTCGCCATGGATTTCCAGACGCAGCTCGTCCGTGGTACCGGTGGCCAGCTTGGAGGCTTCGATGGTGCCGACGGCGCCGTCCTGCATCCGGGCCAGCACCCAGACTGCGTCGTCCGTTGTGATTTCCACAGGCGTTCCGTCAGGGCCGGGGCGCTGCGGATACAGTGTCCTGCAGGCGGCGGAAACGGCGGAAAACCGGCCCAGCAGCCAGCTGATCAGATCCAGGACGTGGGATCCCAGATCGAACAGCACGCCGCCGCCTGCCGGATCAAACCGCCAGCCGGCAGGCCTGGAGGCATCCACGCCGCCGGAATGGAGGTAGCAGGCGCGGAAGCTGAGAATTCTGCCCAGTCGGCCTTCCTCCAGCAGCTGCCTGGCACGCATCACACCGGTGCTGCAGCGCTGCTGAAATGCAACCTGAGCCGTGACGCCGGATTCTTCGGCCAGCTGCGCCAGGCGGCGCGCCTCTCCGCAGTCGGCGGCCAGAGGCTTGTCGCAGTAGACGTGCTTGCCGGCCCGCAGCGCGGCCTCTGCAGCCTCTGCGTGCAGGCCCGTGGGCAGGCAGATGCTGACGCAGTCGATTTCCGGATCCTCCAGCACGGTGTGCAGATCGCCGGCGGCATAGGAAAAGCCGTGGCGGTCACGGGCGGCCTCTGCGCGCTCCGGATGGGCCGCGCAGACAGCGCGCAGATGGATCCGGAACGGCAGATCCTGATAAAAGAGCGGGATCGTCTGGTAGCCCAGCGTGTGGGCGCGGCCCATGAAGCCGAATCCGATCACGCCGATGTGCAGATCTTTCATACAAAAGCAGACCTCCTTTGTTTTGTCCAGTATACCATATTTACGCGAAGTTGGGAGGGAGGGAATGAAAAAACCGCTCCGGAGGACGCAGCGCGTTCGCACTGCATATTTTTTGCGGCGGGTTCTTGCGGTTGCCGAAATTCTGTGGTATCCTGTCGGTAACAAAAGCGTTACAAAATGGAAACGGAGGGGATATTATGAAGCGCATCCGGGGAGTGCGGATCCTGCTGCTGGCGGCAGCGCTGGCAGGTATCCTGATGCCGGCGGCCGGCGCGGCCGCACCGGTTGCAGTCACAGTTCACGGAACGGCGGTGCAGTGGACCGATGCGGCGCCGTACCTGGAGGACGGGCGGACGATGGTGCCGCTGCGGGCAGCCGCGAAAGCCATGGGGCTGGAGGTGCAGTGGCACAATGCGGAGCGGCGGGTGGACGTATCCAGGACCTATACGCCGCAGAACTCCGTGTACCAGGCGGAGCTGGAGACCGGGGGAAAGGAATTCCTCCGGAAGCGGACGGTCAGCATGTGGATCGGGCAGCGGACGTATACCATTGTCAACCAGTACGGGACGTATGACGGAAACGCCGTGACAGAGGGGCGCCAGCACAGCCGCAGCGGGGAAATGGACGCGGCGCCGGTGATCCGGGAAAACCGGACCTATCTGCCCATCCGCTATGTCGCCGAGCAGTTCGGATACGATGTGCTCTGGGACGGCGCGTCCCGGACGGTGCGGCTGGTCAGCGAACTGCCGGTGGACTGGAATTACGCCTGGTCCATTTCCGGCGTGCAGGATACAGAGGATCCCGGCAGCCTGATTCTCTCCGTCCATACGCCGTCCAACCTGACGGGCGCGGCGTTTACCATGGTCAGCGTGGCATGCACCTCTGCGCCCGGCGAAACGGACGGAGTCTGCGAAATCCTGCCGGCCGACGACGCCGACCTGCAGCGGATCCGGCTGACGGCCGGTGAAGACGCGCAGCTGCTGGATACGGTCCGGGTGGAATATCCGTTTCAAAACGGAAAGGCCTATACCATTCGCTTTGCGCTGACGCTGACCAAGGCCAACGGCGCGGTCAGCGCCGCCAGCGGGTCGTTTCAGGTGGATCTGCGCCAGTAACGGGGCGCCGTGGGCCGCGGCGCTTCCCCGCCCCCCGCTTCCCTCCGGGGAACCGGGGGGCGGCCTGCCTGCAGGCGGCCCTTTCCGGCTCCGTTTCCGGGAGCAGATGGAAGAAACCAAGAAAAAGTGGGAACAATTCTGTTGTCCCGCCGTCTAACTCCCCGGGTGATATGCCGTCAGGGTGCGGCCGGCCCGACTTCCAATTGTGAAAGGATTACCGACCATGAAAAGATTGTTCGCACTGCTTTGCGCGGCGGTGCTGCTGGTATCCCTGGCAGCCTGTTCCAAACAAGACGAAGCGCCCCAGGAGGAACGTTACCCTGCGGAGGACATGGCGCTGACGGATCTCATGAATGAGATCCTGGACGGCGTCCCGGATCTGCCGGCCTATGAGGTGACGGATCTGACCGAGGACACGTTTGAATTTTTCACCTTCCTCCCCTACGCCGAGGGGTATACCGGCGTGACGGCGGATGCGCTGATAGGCTCGATTGCCCACAGCGTGGTACTGGTCCGGGTTCCCGAGGGGGCGGACGCCGGACAGGCCGCAGAGGAGATGCGCTCCAATGCGGATCCGCGGAAATGGATCTGCGTCGAAGCGGAAAAGACTGTGGTGCGCCAATATGGAGATACCATTCTGCTGGTCATGTCTTCCGGGGAGACGGCCAACGCGATCCTGACCAATTTTGATTCGCTCAACGGCGTGGAGACGCCGGAGGCGGATCTGGCCCTTCCGGAGCCGGAGGAGGCCGTCCCGGATGGCGGGGCGGCCCAGACGCCGGAAGAGGGGCCTGTGGAGATGCCGGCCCTGGGAGCGGAGGACAGCAATGACAATATGCCGGTTCTGTCCCCGGGCGATGATGCCGTTGAGATTCCGAATGCCAACCCGCAGGAGCCCCCCGCCGCAGTTTCAGATCCGCCTGTGACCGTGCCGGTTCCTCCGGCCGAGACTCCGGCTCAGCCCGAGGAGCCGCCCGCAGTGCCGGAGACGCCTGCAGAACCGGAGGCCCCTGCGGAAAGTGAAACGGATCTCGCGGCGGTGATGGCCTCGATCCTCAGCGGCGTTCCGGAACTGCCTGCCCTGATGGAAACGGAGCTGACGGCGGAATCGTTTGAATTCTACACATTTATTCCGCAGGGCGAGGGATACCGGGGCCTGGCCAGCGACGCTGCGATTGGTTCCATTGCACATTCCGTTGTGCTGGTGGAAGTCCCGGAGGGGGCGGACGCCTCCCAGGCAGCGGCGGATATGGCGGCCAACGCAAATCCGCGCAAGTGGATCTGCGTGGAGGCAGAGAGCGTCCAGACTGCCTCCAAGGGAAGGCTGGCGCTGCTGGTTATGAGCACGCAGGCGGTGGCGGACGCCCTGATTGCCAACTTCAACGCACTGTAGCGGAGAGGCCCGGAACCGAGCGCGGCCGGATTCCCTTCGCGCCGGGAGGCCGGCGGTTTGAAACCCGCCGGCCTCCCGGCGTCTGACGCGTTCAGACATGTTTGTGAGGTGCGCCATGCTGTTTTCAAGCATCACTTTTTTATATGCGTTCCTGCCGCTGACGCTTCTGCTCTATTTCCTTTCCCCCCGGGCGTGGCGCAACGGCGTACTGCTGCTGGCCAGCCTGGTGTTCTACTGTTTCGGCGAGCCGGTCTATGTGACGCTGCTGCTGATTTCATCCGTCAGCGATTACTTCTGGAGCCTTCTGATCGAAAAGCATCGGGACAGCCCCGGGAAAATGAAAGCCTTCCTGGTGAGTTCCCTGGTGATCAATCTGGGGCTGCTGGGCTTTTTCAAATATGCCGATTTTCTGATAGGGACCGTGAACGCGCTGCTTGGGACGGCTTTGCCGCTGACCGGCGTGCCGCTGCCCATCGGAATCAGCTTTTTTACGTTCCAGACCATGTCCTATACCATTGACGTCTACCGGGGCCGGGCGCATGCACAGAAAAACTTTGCCACGTTTGCCACCTTTGTCTGCCTGTTCCCGCAGCTGATCGCCGGGCCGATTGTGCGCTACACCGACGTCTCGGCGGAGTTGGAACGGCGGAAGAGCACGCTGGAAGGGATGGCGCTGGGGATGCGCCGCTTTGCGTTCGGCCTGGCCAAGAAGGTGCTTCTGGCCAACGCCATGGGCGAGCTCTGCGCGGCATTTCGCGCTTCAGATGACCCTAGCGTGCTGTTTTACTGGATTTATGCGGCGGCGTTTACGTTCCAGATTTATTTTGATTTCTCCGGGTACTCGGATATGGCCATCGGGCTGGGGCGGATTTTCGGCTTCCATTTCCCGGAGAATTTCGACTATCCGTACGTTTCCCGCTCCATCTCCGAGTTCTGGAGGCGCTGGCATATGACGCTGGGCGGATGGTTCCGGGACTATGTCTATATTCCGCTGGGAGGCAACCGCACCAGCCGCGGGAAATGGCTGCGGAATCTGGCCGTTGTCTGGCTCCTGACGGGCCTGTGGCACGGGGCCAGCTGGAACTTTGTCCTCTGGGGAGCCATGTTCGGCGTGCTGCTGATCGTGGAAAAGCTGTGGCTGGGCCGGCTCCTGGAGCGGTGGCCCCGGCTGCTGCAGCATTTGTATGTGCTGCTGCTGATTCTTGTCAGCTTTGTCATCTTCAATGCCGACGGCCTTGCGGGCGTCCGGGCGGATCTGGCCGGGCTCTTCGGCCTGGCCGGCCTTCCGGCGGCCAGCGCCGGCGCGCTCTATTATCTGCGGAGCTATGCGGTTCTGCTGGCCGTCTGCGCAGCGGCGGCCCTCCCGTTGGGAAAGCGGCTGTATGCGCGGGTGGAGCAGTCGAAGGTCATGACCGTGGCGGAACCTCTGGCCACAGCGCTGCTGCTGACCGCTGCGACCGCCAGCCTGGTGGATGGATCGTTCAATCCGTTTCTGTATTTTCGGTTTTAAGGAGGCCCGGGTATGAAAACAGCCAAATATGCGGCGATCCTCGCGGTCTCCCTGGCGCTGTTCTTCGGCATGGCCGCCTGGGGGCTGGCCATGCCGGATGAAGAGGTGTCCCGGTCGGAGCGCCGCAAGCTGGCGCAGCGACCGGAGTGTTCGGTTCAGGCTGTTGTCTCCGGCGCGTATATGGAGGATCTGGAGGCCTATCTGCTGGATCAGTTCCCCCTGCGGGACGGATGGAGGACAGTGAAGGCGCTGACCAGATTCACGCTGTTCCGGCAGATGGACAACAACGGCATTTATCTGGTAGGGGACCATGTGCTGAAACTGGAGGATCCGCTCAGGGAGGCGCAGGTGACGTATGCGGCGGACAAGATCAATTCCGTGATCGGGACTTACCTGCAGGGGATGAACGTCCGGTATGCCGTTGTTCCGGACAAGAATTTTTTTGCGGCGGCGGCCAACGGATATCCGCATATGGATTATGACAGGCTGACTGCGCTGATGCAGGAGCGGGTGAATGCGCCGTATGTGGATTTGTTTCCGCTGCTGCGCCTGGACGATTACTATCGGACCGATCCCCACTGGCGCCAGGAGGCGCTGCTGCCGGTGGCGCAGGCCCTGGCCGACGCCATGGGGCTGGGCGCAGATCTGGAGCCGGAGGGCGGGTTTGAAGCGCACACGCTGGAGCCGTTTTACGGCGCCTACTGCGGACAGTCGGCGCTCCCCGTGGAACCGGACGTGCTGACATACCTGACCAGCGCGGCGACGGACGCCGCTTCCATGACCGGCATTGAATTCCAGGGGACACAGCCGGTCTATACGGTGGACCGGTTTGCCGGCATGGACGGCTATGATGTGTTCGCCGGCGGCGCTCAGGCGATTGTAACGCTGGAAAGCCCCGGCGCCAAAACCGGCCGGGAACTGATTCTGTTCCGCGATTCCTTCGGCAGCAGCCTTGCGCCGCTGTTTCTGGAGGGGTATTCCAAAGTGACGCTGATCGATCTGCGGTATGTGGCGTCCAGCCTGCTGGAGCAGTTTGTCGACTTTGCGGATCAGGATGTTCTCTTCCTCTATTCCACCAGCCTGCTCAATTCCGGCATGCTGCTGAAATAGCGGCGCCGGGGGACTGCGGCCCGGGGACTCTCAGCGCGCCGGAAACCATCCGGCGCGCTGAGATTGCCTGTTGACATTTTCAATGGATTGAGGTATAATCAAAGCGTATTCAGAAAGTTGCTATGTTCTCACAGGTTGTAGATCATTGTTCTTTTGTGATCTGCGCTTGTGAGTTTGTTCTTTTTATGGGTACAAATTTTATATCAGGAGGTACCCGATGATGAATCACGGTACTGTCAAATGGTTTAACGCGGATAAGGGCTACGGCTTTATCTCCAACGACAACGGCGGCGAGGACGTGTTTGTCCACTTTTCCGCCATTCAGGGCAACGGCTATCGCTCCCTGAACGAAGGGCAGAAGGTCACCTATGACACGGAGCCCGACCCCAAGGACAGCCGCAAGATGCGTGCGGTCAATGTGCAGGCGGACTGAGCAGTCCGGACCGATCCCGCAGCCGGGTAAAGGCTGCGGGATTTTTTCGGCCTGGCTGGCCCGGCAGCTTTGCGGCCGGGCACGGGGAACGCCTTCCGCCATACCGGCGGCCGGCCTGCCGGCGGGAGCGCCGCGGAAACGCCCGGCGGAAGATCGTCCGGAAAGCGCTGTATTTTATGCCGCGGCTGTGGTACAATACTCAAAATTGCAGCGTTCCGGAAGTGCGGGACGCCGCGGCAGGGAGGAAAGAACGCCATGTATGATTTACTGGTAATTGGTGCAGGGCCGGCCGGACTGACGGCTGCAGTCTACGGTATGCGCGCCGGCCTCACGGTGCTGGTGCTGGAGGAGGGCGTGGCCGGGGGGCAGCTGACGCTGACAGCGGAGGTGGAAAACTATCCGTCCTGGCCCAAGATTTCCGGCTGGGAGCTGGCATCCAGAATCGCCGAGCAGGCCGCCGCGTCCGGCGCGGAGATTCGCTATGAGCCGGCCGTGTCCCTCACGGTGCTTCCGGACGGGACCAAGGAGGTGGCCACGGCGGCGGGCGGGCGTTACGAGGCCCGCGCCGTGATCGTGGCCGGCGGCGCCAGGAGGCGGAAGCTGGAGTGCCCGGGCGAGGAACGGCTGACAGGCCGGGGCGTCAGCTATTGCGCGGTTTGCGACGGCGCGTTCTTCCGAGACCGGACGGTCTGCGTGGTGGGCGGCGGCAATACGGCGCTGGAGGATGCGCTCTATCTGGCGAAGGTCTGCAAAAAAGTATATCTGATTCACCGGCGCGACGCATTCCGGGGGGAGCAGAGGCTGCGCAGCGCCGTGACGGCGTCGGAGAAGATTGAAATCCTCTGGAATACTGCCGTGGCGGCGGTGGAAGGCGAGGAACGGGTCGAAGCGGTGGAGCTGACCGGCGCGCACGCCGGCACGCTGCCGGTGGACGGCGTGTTTGTGGCCATCGGCCTGGTTCCAGATAACAGCCGTTTTGCGGGCGTGCTGGAGACGGACGGCGCCGGCTATCTGCGGGCCGGTGAGGACTGCCGGACCAACGTGCCGGGAGTTTTTGCCGCCGGAGACTGCCGGACCAAGGAAATCCGGCAGATCCTGACGGCGGCGGCCGACGGCGCTGTCGCCGCCACGCTGGCCGCCGCCGGGCTGAACGCAGAGGCGAGGTAATTTTGGGCGCAGGGCCATTGGTGAAATTTGTAGAAAGAACCCGCCCGGCATAATCGGGCGGGTTCTTTTTGCGGGGTTTTACATGATGTGCTCTTCGGCGCAGTTGTCCACGACGCGGACGCCCATCTCGTCCCGGCGGGCTACCGGGAATCTGGCAATGCTGACATTGTCAAATTTGGGACAAAGCCGTTTTTCAGGCTCCAGGCGCAGGTCGTCCTTCCGCATGGCCGGTTGCTTCCGTTCCATCCGATCACCCCCATAACTCAGTATCCGCCGCCGCCGTGGTTTTATGCGTACGGTTCGGCGGAAATTTTGGGAAGCGGCGCACGCCGGCACGAATTGAGGCATACGTTGGGATGAAGGAGGGTTTTATTATGCAACCGATTGATCCCAAACTCCAGAGCGCGGTCTGGGGCCGCGTTATGGCAGGCTGTCCGGCAGCCGGCGGCGGAATGCAGCCGGCAGAGCGTGAGACAATTCCTGCGGAGGAAGTGCTGCAGATGATGCAGATGGAAAAAAATGACTGTGCCGTTTACCGGTACCTTGCCTGCAGGGCCTGCGGCGGCGAGGCCAGGACGCTGCGGCAGATGGCGGATGACAAAGCGTGCCATGTGCAGAAGCTTCATGCCATGTACTTCCTGGAAACGGGAAAGTGCGTCTGCCTGCAGCCGGAAAAGCCGGACTGCACCGCCTGCCTGACAGAGGCGCTGCGCGGACGTTATGAAACTGCGCGGAAGACTGCGGACCTGTATGAAAAGGCTGCGGAGCGCTGGCCGGATATGTCTGATGAATTCCTCTGCATGGCGGCGGATGAGACGCGCCACAGCAAGTGCATCCGATCCATGATCTGCCGCAGGCTGTAAAATACATAACGGCGCTGCAGACGACCGGTCTGCAGGACTTCAGGCGCCCATGCAGCATCCGCTGCATGGGCGCTGCTGCCTGACAAAGCGTTCAGGCGGCCGCCGCAGGGGAAACGGCTTCTATAAAGCCCTCCCTGTTTTGCGCTTCCAAAGATATTCTGCGGCATTGGGCGTATTTGGCAGCAATGGCTGCTGCAGGCCGTTTTGCCGCCTCGGGGATCACCGGTTCTTCCGCAGGGCACGGGGACGGCCGGACGGCGGCGCGGGATTCAGTCGAATACGGAATCTGCCTCCCACTCCAGAATGGCGCCGCTGTAAGCGTCGATTTCAAATTCGTACTCCATTCCGTCGTGGACGATTTTGCCTTCATAGAGCAACTTGCCGTCATCCTGATCCAGAGACAGGCGAATTTCCTGCGATGTGGCGCCGGGTACTTTGGCCAGGGCGATATCGCGGATTTCCTGCTCTGTTTTGGCGGTGCCTCCGGTACCGGGCTGCCAGCCTTCGGCGTCCTGGTCAAAGCTGCGGATTTCGCCGGTGGCGGCATCAATTTCATAATCATATTCCGAAGCGGTGGCGGGGACGTAGAATTCCACGTCGTAAACCTGGACGCCGTCGTCAAAATCCAGCTTGACGCTGAGATACCCGGTGTCGGCCTCCGCTATGCCGGCGTGATCCAGGGCAATCTGCCGGGCCTTGTCTTCCCCGATGGCCGCGGCGCCGGCAGACGTGCCGGAACCGGCGGAGGGCTGCGGCGCATACCCCTCGGCGTCCTGGTCAAAGCTGCGGATTTCGCCGGTGGAAGCGTCGATTTCATAGTCGTATTCCCGGGCGGCGGAGGGGACGTAAAATTCCACATCATAAACCTGGATGCCGTCCTCGAAGTCCGGCCGCACCAGAAGATAGGAGGTGTCGGATTCGGTTACGCCTGCATGCTGCAGGGCGATTTCCGCAGCGCGGGCCTCGTCCAGCCCGTCCCCGTCTGCCTGCAGAGGGCTGGTGCTGGATTCGATGACGGCGCCGGTGACGGCGTCGACGGCGTAGCGGTAGTTTTGGGAGCCGTCGGTGAAATCCAGTTCATAATAGGCGGTGCCGTCCCGCTCGCCGAGTTCGGCTGTGGTAAAGGAGACGTCGGACGCCGCGAGGCTGGAGGCGTTCAGCGCCGTATGCTTGGCGGAATCCAGCCCGACGTAGCCGGGTTCGCTGGTTTTGGGGGAAGCGGCGCAGCCGGCCAGAACAGCGGCCAGCGCCAGGGATGCGATTGCAATGGGAAACAGTCTTTTCATGCTGTCCACACCTTTCTTTCCGTTATGGTGATAGTATACCGGGGAAAGATGAAAAGAACATTAAAAGCGGAAGGAATTTCAGAAGAAAAAAATGCCGCCGCCTTTGGCGTGCTGCCGCAGGGGCGGCATCAAAAACCGGTTCAGAGCAAGGGAGCCATCCGCAGAACGAATGGTTTTGCGGAGGACTCCCTCTTTGCGTCCTGATTTTGCCGGGGC
>JAHZEF010000004.1:1149-32375 GCA_019422005.1 Clostridiales bacterium | reverse complement strand
GGTTTTCGGTACAATAAACGGTATCTCACACCAAGGAGGCAACCGTTATGCGCAAGAGACCCTGCCACATCACGGCGGAACAAATTGACCGCTACGCCCTGCGGCTGCGGGAGCTGGAGCGGGCCCCGGCCACCGTCCGGAAGTACGTCCACGACCTCGCCGCCCTGCTGGAGTATCTGGACGGCCAGCCGGTTACAAAAGCCGCGCTGATCGCGTGGAAGCAGGATTTAACCGCCGCCCATGCCCCGTCCACCGTCAACTCCATGCTGGCCGCCGTCAACGGCTTTTTCGCCTTTCTGGGCTGGAGGGACCTGACGGTGAAGCTGCTGAAGATCCAGAAGTCCCCGTTCTGTGATGAGGGGAAGGAGCTGACCCGCGCCGAGTACGCCCGCCTTGTCCGGGCGGCGGAGCGGCGGGAGAATGAACGCCTTGCCCTCGTCCTCCAGACGATATGCGCCACGGGCATCCGTGTTTCTGAACTGCAGTTTATCACCGTGGAGGCCGTCCGCTCCGGCCGGGCGGAGGTCTGCAACAAGGGGAAGCGCCGGGCTGTATTCCTGCCCGACAAGCTGCGGCGGCTGTTGCAGAAATATATCCGGGCGCAAAAAAAGACCGCCGGGGCGGTGTTCACCACCCGGACGGGCAAGCCGTTAGACCGTTCCAACATCTGGCGGGACATGAAAGCCCTGTGCGGGAGCGCCGGGGTGGAACCGGGCAAGGTCTTTCCCCACAACCTGCGCCATCTTTTCGCCCGCACCTACTACACGCTGGAAAAAGACCTCTCCCGCCTGGCCGACATTCTGGGCCATTCCTCGGTCGACACCACCCGCATCTACACCGCCGAGAGCGGCCGCATCCACGCCCGGCAGGTGGAGCGCATGGGCCTTGTCCTGACCACATAGTTCTCATTCTGTGGTGGAGGACGCAAAAACGGCCGCAACAGGCTCCCGCTCTGTTGCAGCCGGTAGTGGGATTCGGTTATTCCTGTGCAGCCATTATACCTGATTTCGACGGGAAATAACAAGGCTTTTCCCAAATGTGCATGACGAACCAGACGGGGCAAAAAATCCAGCCTGTCCCGTCCTGTTTTCACGCCCGTTTTTCAGCAAACAACTTGCAAAACAGGCGGCCTTTATGTATAATTTATTATGAAAAGGCTTGTAAAACACCAAAACTACAACAGAATGAGAACTATGTGGTCAAAAGGAGGCTGTCCCATGAAACAAAACTTCCCCATGCGCCTGGGTGCGCTGTTCCTCTCCCTGGCTCTGTGCCTGTCCCTGCTGCCGGGCGCGGCGCAGGCGGCGGAGCCGGACGGATCGATTGCCGGGATTCCTGAAGGAATGACGATTGAGGGGACTGTGGTGACAAAGTATGAAGGCACCGCCGCGGATCTGGCCATTCCGGAGGGGGTGACCGGGATCGGCAATAATGCCTTTTGGAAGAATTCCAGCCTGAAAGCGATAACCCTGCCCAGCACGCTGACAGCCATAGGCAACAGCGCTTTTGGATACACCGGTCTGACTCAGGTAACCATACCGGCCAGCGTCACCGCCATTGGAGACGGCGCATTTTTTGGAACGGGCAGCCTGACGGGATTGGTATTTGATGGTGAAAGCCAACTGCTTTCCATTGGGGAGAATGCATTTTACAGCAGCGCCCTGACCAGCGTGACGGTTCCGGCCGGCGTCACCACCATCGGCGGCAGCGCCTTTGAGCGGTGTAAGGATCTGACCCAGGTGACGGTCAACGGAACGGTTGTGGGCGAAAGCATGTTTTATATGAGCGGCGTTGAGATCGCGAACCTGCCCAATGTGGAGACCGTGGGCCAAAGCGCCTTCGCCGGCTGCACTGCCTTAAGCGAGCTGTCTATGCCGAACGTGAAACAGATCGGCTCAAGCGCCTTCCAAAGCACAAAGCTGACGGAATTCACCCTGCCCGACACGGTGGAGAGCACAGGCAGCAGCATCCTGTATGGCGCAAATATCACCCGCTTGACCGTTTCTCTGGGCACGCTCCTGGAAGAGGGGGTTGACCCTGCTGCTTTTTTGAACGCATTTTACAATGCAGACCCTTATGAAAACAACACGCAGATCATCCTCACCGGCGTGGATCAGGACGTGACCCTGCTGGAAAACGGCCTGAAAGCGAACGGCAGGGAGCTGCAGTTCACCACGGCCATGTATCAGGCATTCCTGGTAACCGATGTGCAGGCCACGGCTGGCACCGTCACCAACCAGAGCGGCATTGAGGTGAATGTGAACAACAAGCCCCTCCAGACAGGCGGAGCGATGCCCGCTGCTGCCGACACAGACGCCTATCTCTACCACCTCGCCCTCAGCTGCGATGCCGGCGGTGAAACCGGGATCCTGCTGCAGCCTGCGTTCGGCAACCTGACAGGGGAATACACCGCCGCAGTAGACCACACTGTCAGCTCGGTGACGCTGACGGCGATTCCCTCGGAAAGCGGCGCAGCGGTTGCCGTCACGGTGAATGGAACGCCGGTCGCCGCAGGAGCCGGCCACATGACGGAGCTCACCCTGGACATGGGGGAGAATGCCATTGCCATTACCGTCACCGCCCCGGATGGGGCTACCGCAAAGACTTACACGCTGACGGTGAGCCGGAACGAGGCCTCTCCGGAGAACCTTCAGATTTCCAATGCGGAGGAACTGATGGCCTTTGCCGCAGCCGTCAACAGCGGCAGATATGAGGATACCTCTGATATGCTGGTGGAACTGACCGCCGACATCGACATGTCGGGACTGGACTGGACGCCGATCGGCGACCAGGGCGAGTACTATTTTGAAGGCGTCTTTGACGGCAACGGCTGCACCATCCGCAATCTCACGCTGGACGCGCAGAAGGGCGACTATCTGGGCCTGTTCGGCGCTGCTGCCAACACCACCATACGGGATGTCCACGTGACCGGGACGCTCCATAACGCGGTTTCGACCACTCAAAAATCCATCGGCGGGATTATCGGCCTGGCCGTTTCCTGTGAGATCATTGGCTGCACGGCGGAGTTTTCCGTGACTTGCGCCGAGGGGGCAACCTTGGGCATGATCGTCGGCGGCATCGCGGGAGAGGCCGATTACAGCCGGATTGAGAACTGTGCCTCTGACACCGCCATCACCGGCAGCGCCTTTGGATTCTGGGGCGGCATTACCGGCGCGGCAGTGGGCAGCGACCTGGTCAGCTGCGTCAACCGCGGGGGTATCACCATCCCGGGGACAAACGGCTATCTCTATGCCGGCGGCATCGCTGGTACGGCTCAGAAGGGGGCAACAATCTCTGATTGCGTCAACGAGGGGGATATTACCCTCAGCGCAGAGGGGAGCGTGAACCGCACAGTCGGCGGCGTCTGCGGGCAACTGTTGTCCAGTACGGTCTCCCGCTGCACCAACAACGGGGATGTGTCTGCCATGGCGTACCATGCTGCGGGAATCGCCGCTTCGGTAAGCACCAGTTCCGGCCAGGATCCCGGCGCCGTAATCAGCTGCCTGAACAACGGCGCAGTGACATCGGGCGCCGCCAGCGGCTATGCGGCGGGCATTGCCGCCGCTGTTTCCGGTTCGTCCGGAATCGAGGCCTGCGTTTCCCTGGGCCATGTGAGCGGCGCCACGGCCCATGCCATTGCAGCGTATAACAGCAATGGCTCTTTCAGCAATAACTACTACGACATCGCCATCACCAGTGTGGGGACGATCCCGGATGCTGTTACCGAAGGCAGTACCGGAAAGGCTGCTGCGGAACTGCACACCCAGGGCTTTGTGGATGAGGTCAACGGACAGGGCGGCCAGTTCCGATTGGATCAGGATGGCAGGCTCGAGGTCGTCCCGCCGTTTTATACCCTCACTGTCGAAGGCGGCGAAGCAGAGGACACTGGTGCCGGCACTTACGAGGCTGGCCAACAGGTAGCTGTCGACGCTGGTACTAAGCCCGGCTATCAGTTTGCCGGTTGGAGTGCCCCGGCGGGGAGCTTTGCCGATGCGACGTCGGCTCAGACCACCTTTACCATGCCTGCCGAAAGCGTCGTGGTGACCGCCAGCTTTACGGAAATCTCCAAAGGCGGCGGTGGAGGGACTTCTGTTTACCGCGTCACAGTAGAGGCCAGCGCCCACGGCACGGTGGAGAGCAACCGCGCCTCTGCCGGCCGGGGCACTGCCGTAACCCTCACCGTTACCCCGGACAAGGGCTATGAGCTGGACAGCCTGAGCGTCGCCGACAGCCGGGGGAACGGGATCGGCCTGAGCGATCAGGGCAGCGGGAAGTTTACGTTCACCATGCCGGGCGGTCCAGTGACCGTCACAGCGGTTTTTGTACAGACGGATTCCGTGTCGGACTGCCCGAGGGATGCGCGTTGCCCCATGTACGACTTTGACGATCTGAACAGGGGCGCATGGTATCACGACGGCGTCCATTCCTGCCTGGCAAACAGACTCATGAATGGTGTGGACGATAGACGTTTCGCGCCTGAAGGCACGATGACCCGTGCACAGCTCGTCACCATCCTGTGGCGCATGGAGGATTGTCCCGTGTCGGATTACCTCATGGGCTTTGAGGACGTGTCCTCCACCGCTTATTACGGTGAAGCTGTCTGCTGGGCGGCCAGCGAGGGGATTGTAAGCGGCTATGGAAACGGCAGGTTCGGCCCCGATGACGCCGTCACCCGGGAGCAGTTCGCGGCCATCCTCTACCGCTGCGTCCGGCATAAAGGATACGATACCACACAGGGCGGCATGGCCATCCGGGAGTATGCGGACTATGAGCAGATCTCCGGCTACGCGCTGGCGGCTATGGACTGGGCCGTGGCGGAGGGGATCGTCAACGGCGCCAGCCCCACCGCCCTGTACCCGCAGGGCACCGCTGTACGGGCGCAGGCCGCGGCCATGCTCCAGCGGTTTTGCGAGCAGTACGGCGCAGTGTCACAATAACCGAAGGGGCGGCAGTTTTGCCGCCCCTTCCCGTTTGAGCCTGGAGATTATTGGTTATGGCAGGTGATGGCCGGCGCCGCCGGCCCCTGCTGCTGGGACTGAACCTGTTGGCGGAGGCGGTGATGACGGCGGCGGCACATCAGAGGCGCCCCGGGGGGGCGGCGCCGTCCGGCGCGCGGCTGACGGGAAAGCGCAGCGTGAAGCAGCTGCCTTCGCCCGGCCGGCTCTCCACGGTGACGGAACCGCCGTGCAGCGCGGCAATCTGCTGCACCATGGTCAGCCCCAGCCCGCTGCCGTTCTGACCGCTGCGGGCGGGATCCACCTGATAAAACCGCTGCCAGATCCGCGGAAGCTGATCGGCGGAGATCCCTATGCCGTCGTCGCGGACGCAGAGCACGGCGTCCGCCCCCTCCTGACGCAGCGAAACCCAAATGTGGCCGTCCGGCCGGCCGTAACGCGCGGCATTGTCCAGAAGGTTCTGCAGCAGACGGCTCATCAGCGTCACGTCGAAGCAGGCGCGCAGTTCCGGCTGGAACTCGGCGGTCAGGGTGATCCCGTGGGGAAGCTGCGGCTGCTCCCGGCAGATGACGTCCACCAGCTCGCTCAGATCGGCTTCCTCCATGGCGGCCGGAAGGGTGCCCTGCTCCAACCGGGTCATCTGCAGCAGCTGGCCGATCAGCACGGACATCTTTCCGGCCTGCCGCTCGATCACATCGACGGCCTGGGCGTATTGCCCGGTTGTCTGCGCATGATTGCGGGCCTCCCTGCACTGGGCCAGGATCACGGCGGTGGGGGTGCGCAGCTCATGGGAGGCGTCGGAGGTAAAGCGCTGTTCTGCTTCGAAGGCCGCCTCCAGACGGGCGAACATGCGGTCAAACGCCGCGGCCAGCCTGCTGATTTCATCGTGGCCGGCCGGCAGGCCGATCCGTCGGGAAAGGTCGCGCCCTTCCCCGATCGCTTCCGCAGCGGCAATGATGCGGCTGATGGGACGGAATGTGGCGCGGGCCAGCAGATAGGAGCCCAGGCCGCTGACTGCAACCATCAGCGGCAGCAGCAGCAGCGCCACGCCGGCCAGGCCGTCCAGCACGCCGGCGGTCTCCGGCGCTTCCATCATGCCCCGCACCCAGACGCCGTCGTCCCAGCTGAAAGGAAGCCAGAAATCCAGAATATAATATGTGCCGTCGGCGGAAACCGGGCGGATGACGCCGTTTTCAAAAGGCTCGTTCTCCGGGAACGACAGGGGGGGCTGCCCTGCCAGCAGCGCGCCGCTGCGGCTGTAGACCAGCGTGTATACGCCGCTTTTTGTAAACGCAAAACCCTCCTGGAACGACAGTGTGCCGCCGGTGTGGGAGATCCCGTTCAGGTTGGCGCGGACAGTGGACTCCAGCTGGTCATAGGCGCTTTCCGTAACCACGGAGCTGCTGACGGTTACCAGCACCGCCAGCACTGCAGCCACCAGGAGCATCATCATCAGGGTGATCCAGAGGGTGAGCCTCGCCTTGACGGAAAGCCGCCTCATGGATCCGCCCTCAGCACCCAGCCCGCGCCGCGGACGGTGTGGATCAGCTTTTGATCGAATCCGCTGTCGATTTTTTTCCGCCGATAGGCAAGATAAACGTCCACCACGTTGGAGCCGCCGGCGTAGTCGTAGTTCCAGATATGATCCTCCAAGCGCGCCCGGGAAATCACGATGCCCTGGTTGCGGATCAGATATTCCAGAATGGCGTACTCCTTGGCGGAGAGCCGGATGTTCCGGCCTGCCCGGGTGACAGTGCGGCTTGCGGTGTCCACAGCCAGGTCCGCCAGGGTACAGACGCTGGTCTTCTGTACGCCGTATTTCCGGGTGACGGCGCGGATGCGCGCCAGCAGTTCGTCCAGGTCAAAGGGCTTGACCAGATAGTCGTCCGCCCCCAGATCCAGACCGCTGACGCGGTCCTGCACGCTGTCCAGCGCGGTCAGGAGAATGACCGGCACCGCTGCGCCCCGGCTGCGCAGGGACTGCAGCACCTGGCGGCCGTCCAGCTTCGGCATCATGATGTCCAGGACAATGCAGTCATAATCCGCCCCGTCCAGGTATGCAAGCGCCGCCTCGCCGTCGCCGCAGGCGTCCACGCCGTATCCGGCCCGTTCCAGGGTGCGGCAGATCAATCGGTTCAGATCCTGCTCGTCCTCTGCAACCAGTATCCGCATGGATTTGTACTCCTTCCTCTATAAGACCATGAGCTCTTTTTCCGCAAGGGTGATATTTTCGCAGCCGCCGTCCCGCAATACCAGCACATCCTCAATCCGCACGCCGAACCGGCCGGGGATGTAGATGCCCGGTTCGGCGGAGATCACCGCGCCGACCGGCAGCGGCTGCGTGTTGGAGGGGCTGGCATTGGGCGTCTCGTGGATTTCCACGCCCACGCCATGGCCGAAGCTGTGGCTGAAGAAAGGGCCGTATCCGCCGGCGGCGATGACGTCGCGGGCCGCCTGGTCCACCGCCCGGCCGGCAGCGCCGGCCTTTGCGGCGGCAATCCCGGCTTTCTGGGCGTTCAGCACCAGCGAATAGACGCGGCGCATCTCGTCGGTGGCATGTCCGACCGCAACGGTCCGTGTCATATCGGAGCAGTACCCGCCGTACAGCGCGCCGAAATCCATGGTGACGAAATCCCCCGCCTCCAGAGGCTTGTCCGACGGCACGCCGTGAGGCATGGAGGTCCTGGGGCCGGAGATGGCAATGGGATCAAAGGACACGTTTTCCGCGCCGCCGCAGAGCATCAGGAAGGTCAGACGGGCGGCAAGGAATTTTTCCGTGACGCCGGGCCGGATATCGTTGAGGACTTCAACCAGCGCCGCCTCCGCAATGCGCTGCGCGCGGATCATCCGCTCCAGCTCGGCCGCGTCCTTGACGGCGCGCAGCCGGGCCATCACGGCGGAAGCCGGGAGCAGTTCGCACGGCAGCGCCTCCCGGTAGCGGCGGTAGTCGGCGAGCGTCAGGGCTTCGTCGTCAAGGCCCAGCCGCCGGATGGCGAAGCGTTTCACCGCGGCGGCGGCCAGGGCCTCATAGGAGTTCTGACGGTCGGCCAGGGAGACCTCCGCGCCGGAAATCTGGTTTCGGGCCGCTTCGATGTAGCGGCCGTCCGTCCAGTAGCAGACGGCGTCCGGTGTGATCAGGCATGCGCCGTCGGTGCCATGGGAGTCAAAGCCGGAAGCATAGAAACGGTTGGCGCGGCAGGTCAGCAGCACGGCGTCCAGCCCTGCCGGCGCCAGGGCTGCCTGAATGGCTGTAAAATGATTCATTTCGGTTCCTCCGTTGCAAGAAATACCAGCATGTCCGTGACCTGATCCATGGCCTCGGCGGTGATGTGCTCAAAGGGGCCGTGGAACGCATAGCCTCCGGTGCCCAGATTGGGGCAGGGCAGCCCCATGTAGCTGAGGTTGGCGCCGTCGGTACCGCCGCGGATGGGCAGCGTGCGGGGCTCCAGGCCGGCCCTGCGGGCCGCCGCTTCCGCGGAGGTGATCAGATGCGGATGGCTTCGGATCACCTCCGCCATATTGCGGTACTGATCCTGCAGTTCCAGCCGGACTGATCCGGCGCCCCAGCGCTCATTGAGCGTTTTTTCAATGTGAAGCAGTGTCCGCTTGCGGCAGAGAAAGGACGCTTCGTTGTGATCGCGGACGATATAGCGCATGCGGGCCGCCGTGGCGTCGCCTTCCAGCTGCAGCAGATGATAAAAGCCCTCATACCCTTCCGTGTGCCGGGGCGTTTCCGCGGCGGGCAGCATGGCGTTGGCCTCCATGGCCAGCAGCAGCGCGTTGATCATCACGCCTTTGGCCGAGCCGGGATGGACGTCCACGCCGGAGAACGTAAAGACCGCGGAGCAGGCGTTGAAATTTTCGTATTCAATTTCACCGGCTGCGCCGCCGTCCACCGTATAGGCGTATTGGGCGCCGAAGCGCTCCAGATCGAAATGGTCTGCCCCGCGGCCGATTTCCTCGTCCGGCGTGAACGCGACGCAGATGCGCCCATGGGGCAGCCGGCCGCTCTGCAGACGCTGGAGCATGGTCATGATTTCGGCGATGCCGGCTTTGTCGTCGGCGCCCAGAAGGGTATCGCCGGATGCGGTGATCAGCGTCTGGCCGCGGAGATCCCGCAGATGGGGAAACATGGACGGGGACAGGACACGGCCCTCCAGCGGGACGTCGCCGCCGTCGTAATGGGGATGCAGCACAGGCCGGACACAGGCGGCCTCATAGTCTGCAGTGTCCATGTGGGCGATGAACCCCAGCGGGGGCGCATGCTCCCGGCCGGGTGTTGCGGGCAGGGAACCGTAGACGTAACAATGCCCGTCCACGGCGGCGTCTGCGGCGCCCAGTGTGCGGAGCTGCTCAGCCAGCAGGCGGGCCAGGTCAAATTGCCGTGCTGTGGACGGGACGGATGCGGAGGCGTCGTCGCTGCGGGTGTGGATCACGGCGTATTGCAGAAAACGTTCATAGGCGCGCATGGGATCTCTCCTGTCATCATACAATGTTTGATTCTATATTATATCACAAATCCGGCCGTGTGGATGGGGAAATTGCTGCAAAATGCGCGGCCTCGCTGCGGCCGGGGGAAATCCCGGGGCGCCTGGGCCGTGCCGCATTGACAAGCCGGGAGGCACCCCGTATAATGGACGAAAACAGCGCGCCGGTTCTGCCGCACCGTATGGACGGCTGCCGGGGCGCGGGAACGACGGAGGCGGGAGAACGGACGATGCCCGATTTTAAAGCGATGGCGCAGCAGGCTGCGCCCTATATCATTGAGCGGCGGAGATACTACCATGCCCACCCGGAACTGCCGGGCAGCGAGCGGGAGACCTGCGGGGCGATCCGCCGGGATCTGGACAGGCTGGGCGTTGCAGCGGAGCCGGTGGATACGTGCTATGGGCTCATCGGCGAGATCCGCGGCGGCCGGCCGGGCCCCGTGGTGGCGCTGCGTGCGGATATCGACGCGCTGGCGTTTACGGAGCAGACCGGATACCCCTTTGCCAGCCGGAACCCGGGCGTCATGCATGCCTGCGGCCATGACGCGCACATTGCCATGCTTCTGGGAGCGGCCAGGATGCTGTCGGCGTGCCGGCAGGAGCTGCCCGGAACCGTCCGCCTGATTGTGCAGCCGGAGGAGGAGTCCGTGCTGGGATCCCGCAAAATGATTGCTGCCGGCTGCCTGGACGGCGTGGAGGCGATCTACGGCGCCCATGTCTGGAACGCCCTGGAGTCGCCGAAAATTGACGTTTCCCCCGGGCCGCGGATGGCCGGCTGCGACCTTTTCACCATCCGCGTCCACGGCCGGTCGGCCCACGGCGCCGCGCCGCACCAGGGGATCGACGCCGTCGTGGCGGCCTGCGCCATGGTTCAGGATCTGCAGATTGTCGTTTCCCGGGAGACCGACCCCGCCGATCCGCTGGTGGTCACCGTAGGCACCATCCACGGCGGGAAGGCGTTTAATATCATTGCCAACGAGGTGGTCATGGAGGGAACGGTCCGTTATTTCTCCGCGGACAAGCGACCGGAGGATATGATCCGTACCATTGTACAGGGGGTGGCGGCGGCGCACGGCGCCACAGCGGAACTGGAGTATACGTACGGAAACAAGCCTGTGGTCAATGACGACGCAGCGCTGTGCGAACTGGCGCGCCGGGCCGTGGTGGAGATGTACGGCGAGGAAGGCCTGGGGCACATGGCGCCCACCATGAGCAGCGAGGACTTTGTGGCGTATACGCTGCAGGTTCCCGCCCTGTTCGCCTTTGTCGGCAGCTACTGTGCGGAAAAGGGCCTGGTTTATCCCAACCATCATGAGCGGTATTCCGCGGACGAGGAAGCCCTGCCGCGGGGCGCGGCCGTTATGGCGCGCTTTGCGTGGGACTACCTGGCCGGACGGCAGGCCTCCGGCGGAGGCGGCCGGTGACGCGCGCGCCGGACTGGTGAGAGAAAAAACAGCCGCAAAGCGGCTGTTTTTTTGCTGTGCCCGGCGATTGCCCGGGGGCTCCGGAGACCGGCGGCCGCCGCTGTGAGCGGCTCTACGGGGCCGGGACTGCCGGGCGACGGAACCGCCGGACCAGCCAGGCGGCCAGGGAACCGGCGGCAAAGCCCACGATCAGGCCGGCCAGTACGTCGGTGGGGTAGTGCACCACCAGATAGAGCCGGGATACGGCCATGGCAGCGGCGAAGAGGAACGCGGTCCAGCTGCGCCGCCGATTTCCCAGCCAGAAGAGCGCCGTCATGGCGGCCATGGCGGCAGTGGTGTGGCCGGACGGGAACGAAGCGTCGGACTCCATGGCGGCGCCGGCCTCCAGCCACCAGCGGTACGGAAGGCCGGCCGGATCGGCATAGGGGCGGGGACGGGCGACCAGGGGTTTGAGCAGCACGTTGGTGCAGAGGGCGCCGAGGGCCAGCGCCAGCAGTATGCCGGCGCCGTATCTGCGGGTGCGCTTCCGGCAGAGCAGCGCCAGCCCCAGCAGAATCAGGGCGGCGCCGCCCTTGCCCAGCAGCGCCATCAGCCGGGCCAGCGGCCCCAGCAGCAGATCTGCGCCGCTCTGCTGTATTTGGTGCACGGCCTGGAGGAGGCTCTGGTCAAAGGCGGCCAAAGCGGTATCCAGCCATGCGGCAAAGGCGGAGGGTTCCATGATATTGGGCTCCTTTCCGGGCGGTTTTGTCCATTGTAGCGCATTTGCCGCCGGCAGGCAAGGAAAACCCTGCGCCGAATTTTCCCTTGCCAGACGGCTGCGGACGGGGTATCATGGAGCGGAAACAAAGGCTATGGCGGAATGGGAGGAAAACCATGTACAGAATCTTGATTGTGGAGGACGATCCGGTCATCGCCGCGGCGCTGGAGCGCCAGTTGGCCCAGTGGGGCTGGGAAGCGAGGCCGGTGGATGATTTCCGCCGTGTGGTGGAGTGCTTTGAAGCGTATGCGCCGCATCTGGTGCTGCTGGATATCTCGCTGCCCTTCTGCAATGGATACCACTGGTGCGCGGAGCTGCGAAAGCGCAGCAGGGCGCCGATTATCTTCCTGTCCTCCGCCGGCGACGACCTGAACCTGGTTATGGCGATCAACCTGGGCGCCGACGATTTTGTGGCCAAACCGTTCAGCATGGAGGTGCTCACTGCGAAAATCCGGGCCCTGCTGCGCCGCAGCTATGACTTCGGAGCAGACGTCAGCTGCCTGAGCTGCGGCGGCGCGACGCTTCGCCTGGGCGACGGCGTGTTGCTCTGGCAGGGCCGGACGCTGGAGCTGACCAAAAACGAGGCGCAGATCCTGCAGCAGCTGATGGAGAACCCGGGGCGCACGGTCCGACGGGAGGCGCTGATCCGCGCGCTGTGGGAACGGGAGGATTTTATTGACGACAATACGCTGACTGTGAACGTTACGCGCCTGCGCAGGAAGCTGGAGCGGATCGGCCTGTCCGGCCTGATCGTTACGAAAAAGGGAGAGGGCTATCTGGCCCAGGCGGAACCATGCTGAAGAATTACTGGAAGAGCCGAAAATGGGCCGCGCTGCTGGCGGCCGTCTGCGGGCTGCTGATCCTGGCGGTCTATGGCCTGTACGGCCTGCAGTGGGGGCCGGCGGTGTATACGCTGCTGGTACTCGGCGCCGTGCTGCTGACTGCGGCGGCCGTGGATTACACGGCCTATCGCCGCCGGATGGAGGAAGTGACGCTGCTGGAGCGGCGCGCCGGGCAGTTTCTGGGGCCCCTGCCGGAGGTGCGCGATCCGCTGGAAGCGCGGTATCTGGCGCTGACCGCCGCCGTGGAACGGCGGCGGCGGGAGGAGCTGTCGGCGGCCGGCGGGGCGGCGGCAAAGGCGCGGGAATACTATACCCTGTGGTCGCATCAGATCAAAACGCCGATTGCCGCCATGACGCTGCTGCTGCGGGATCCGCAGCCGGATCGGCAGGCCATGGAGCTGGAGCTTTTGAAAATCGGGCAGTATGTGGACATGGTGCTGCAGTACCAGCGGCTGGAGTCTGCGGAAAATGATCTGATGTTCCGCCGGCATGACATGGACAGCCTGGTCCGCCGGGCGGTTCGCCAGGTCTCGCCCCTCTTTATCGGCCGCCGGGTGAAGCTGGAGCTGGGCGCGCTGCACCGCGAAGTCCTGACGGACGAGAAATGGCTGGTGTTTGTGCTGGAGCAGCTGCTGACCAACGCAGTGAAGTATACGCCGGCGGACGGAACGGTGCGCGTATATTTTACAGACGGCCCATGCACGCTGGCCGTGGAGGATACAGGGATCGGAATCCGCCCGGAGGATCTGCCGCGGGTGTTTGAATGGGGGTATACCGGCGCGGCGGGCAGGATGGAACGGCGGGCCACCGGTATCGGCCTGGCGCTGTGCCGGAAATCCATGGACATGCTGGGGCATGGGATCCGGCTGGAGTCGGAGGCGGGAAAGGGCACCAGGGTGCTGCTGGAGCTGTCCCGGGCGAAGCTGCTGCTGGAATGAGCCGCGGGGAACCTTACAGCAATGTAAGGCTGCGGCGCCGAATTGTAAGGCGGTTCGATGGCGGATGGGGCCGGGCGGCTGTATACTGAAGACATCATCATGGCACAGGAGGCTGCGGTATGGCACTGTTGGAGGTCCGCCATCTGAAAAAGATCTACACCACGAGGTTCGGCGGGAATCAGGTCCAGGCACTGGACGATGTTTGTTTCACTGTGGAAGAGGGGCAGTTTGTCGCCATCATGGGCGAGTCCGGCTCAGGCAAGACCACCCTGCTGAACATCCTGGCGGCGCTGGACCGTCCCACCGACGGGACGGTGCTGCTGGACGGGGAGGCGCTTTCCGCCATTCCGGAAGGGCGCATGGCTGCGTACCGGCGGGAAAACCTCGGGTTTGTGTTTCAGGATTTCAATCTGCTGGATACGTTTTCCCTGCGGGACAATATCCTCCTTCCGCTGGTGCTGTCCGGCCGAAGCTGCAGTGAGATGGAGGGGCGCCTGGCGCCCGTCGCCCGCCGGCTCGGCATTGCCGACCTGCTGAACAAATTCCCCTACGAGGTCTCCGGCGGCCAGAAGCAGCGCGCCGCTGTGGCCCGCGCGCTGATCACCGGCCCGCGGCTGGTTCTGGCGGACGAGCCCACCGGGGCGCTGGACTCCAGAGCCGCCGACGGCCTGCTGCGGGTGTTTGAACAGATCAACGCCGCAGGGCAGACCGTACTGATGGTCACCCATTCGGTCCGTGCGGCCAGCCATGCCGGCCGGGTCCTCTTTATCAAGGACGGCGTCGTGTACCACCAGCTCTATCGCGGCGAACAGACCGAAGAGCAGTTTTATGAGGCCGTTTCGGATACGCTGACGGTTCTGGCGACGGGAGGGATGTACCGTGGGTAAGCGCTTCTTCTATCCCCGTCTGGCGCTGACCAACATCCGGAAAAACCACAGCATTTACCGCCCGTACCTGCTGGCGGTGACGCTGCTGGCAGCCATGTACTACTGCCTGCGCTCAGTTTCCGTCCTGGTGGCGGAAAGCGGCATGAGCGGCGCGGGATCCATGTATCTGATCCTGCAGATGAGTGCGGGGATTATGGGGTTCCTGTCGCTGCTGGTCCTGTTTTATGTAAACAGCTTCCTGGTCAGACGGCGCAAGCGGGAGTTCGGGCTTTACAGTGTGCTGGGGATGGAGAAGCGGCATATCTGCCGCGTCATGGTCTGGGAGGTCCTTCTGGTGGCGCTGGGGGGCATGGCGGCCGGCATGGCGGCGGGGGCGTTGTTCTGCCAGCTGTTCCTGATGCTGCTGCAGCGGCTGACGGCGCTGCCGGTGCTGCTGGAATTCCGGATTCCCCTGAATGCCGTGGGCGCGACGGCGGAGCTGTTCGGCCTTGCGTTCCTGCTGGTTCTGGCCTGGGATGTCGCGGCGGTGCTGCGCAGCCGCCCCATCGAGCTGCTGCACAGCGCTTCCCGGGGGGAGCGGGAGCCGAAAGCGCGGTGGTTCCTTGCGCTGCTGGGCCTGGCTGCGCTGGTGGCCGGCTACTGGCTGGCGCTGGCTGTTCAGCGCCCCTCCGATGCGCTGGCGGTATTTTTCCCGGCGGTGCTGCTGGTCATCGTGGGGACCTACTGCCTCTTTACAGCGGGCTCCGTTGCGGTTCTCAAACTGCTCAGAAAAAACAAGCGCTTTTATTACCGGCCGAAGAACTTCATCTCCGTTTCCACGCTGCTTTATCGAATGAAGCAGAACGCCGCGGGGCTGGCCAGCATCTGCATTCTCTCCACCTGCGTGCTGGTGACGCTGTCGTCCACAGTCTGCCTGTTCCTGGGCGAGGAGGATATGCTCCGCCGGCAGTATCCGGGCATGGTCAACGTCAGCTGTGTGTCGGAAACGGACGAAAGCCTGCAGGAACTGGTGGCGGCGTCCGGGCGCTATGCCCGGGAGCACGGCGTGACCATTCTGAACCCGGTGGCCTACCGTGCTTATACCGGGCCGGTAAACGGCCTGGGCGGCGGCGTGTATGAATCGTCGGAATATTACGGTGTGGATTCGCGCTGCCTGGTGGCGGTGCCCCTGAAGGACTATAATGCCTGCACCGGCCGGCAGTGTGTTCTGGGGCCGGACCAGGTTCTGCTGTACGCCGAGGGCGGCGCGCCTGCCGTGGAGGCAGTACAGCTGGACGGCTGGATGTACGGCGTCGCCGAAGTGCTGACGGAGCTTCCGCCCTTCGTGGTGGATGATTCTGCCAGTGAACTGGTTGTGATGGTGGTTCCGGACGACGCCGTCCTCCGGGACGTTGCCGGCCGGAGCAACGCAGTTTCCCGGCGGGCGGCCGGCGACGCCCGCCCGATTTACGGAACGTATCATTTTGACGTTTCCGGCCCGGAGGATTTGGACGCTTACTACGAGGGCATACGCGGCAGCCTCGATGGGGCGGCGGGCCGCCTGGTTGACGTGGGGATCCGCGACTGGGACCGCTCCGGGTTCTATGAGATGTACGGCAGCATCCTGTTTGTGGGGATCTTTTTTGTGGCCCTGTTCCTGATTGCCGCAGTGCTCATTATATATTACAAGCAGATTACCGAAGGGTTTGACGACCATGACCGGTTCCGGATCCTGCAGAATGTGGGCATGAGCGAAAAAGAGGTGAAGCAGGTGATTTCCAGGCAGGTCCTGCTGGTTTTCTACCTGCCGCTGGCGGTGGCGGTGATCCATATCGCCGTGGCTTTTCCGGTGCTGTGCAAGCTGCTCCAGGCATTTCAGCTTTACAATACCGCGCTGTTTCTGCAGTGCACGGCCGGGGCGGCGGGGCTGTTTACCCTGTTTTACCTGCTGACCTATCGCCTGACCGCGCGGACCTACTTCCGGATTGTCCATGTCTGACGCCGCGCCGCAGAGACAGAAACCGCCGGGGGCTTCCATTTTGGGAAGCCCCCGGCGGCTGCATGGAAAGGGATCAGGCCGGAGAAAAGCGGGCCGGGCCCGACGGAACTGCCGCGGCCTCGGGAAGCAGCTGGCAGAAGACGCGCTCTGTCATCTCAAGGATATACTGGCAGTCCCGGTGTACGTCTGCCACAGCTTCCAGGTATTGGGCGTGTACGGCGCGGAACGCCTCCGCCAGATCCCGGCGGCGCGCCTCGCGGCGCGCCCGCGCGTCCTGAAGCCGCTGCAGAAACAGTTCCTGAAGCTCCGATTCGTAGGCGCGATGGGCATGGATCGGTTCACAGAAACAGTTGTTGTGGACATAGGTGAACGCATCGGACGTATAGTGAATCAGCTTGCCCAGCCGATAATAATCCAGAAGATTCCAGTGGGCGCGATGCTGCAGATGGCGAATGGTCCGCTCAATCCAGCGGTCGGCGTTTTGATAATTGTGGCCGTAAAACCATTTGGAGCGAAGGGAGCCCTTCAGATAAGAGAGGGGGTTGCGATCCGGCTCCACGCAGCCGATCAGAAACGCCTTGCTGTGGCGGCGCTTGGGCTGGCGCGGCAGCTGATTCATCAGATGCCGGCCGAGCCGGCGGTGGCTTTCCTGCTTCATGCGGTTCCTCCCGGGATTCATTGGCCGGAGAAAACTCCGGACTGTAGTCCATCATATCATGAAGCGCCTCAAAAAGTGTGAACATCCTGCGGAAACAACGGAGAATTTTTTTGGAAATTGGGTCTGTTTCTTGCACAGATTGACAAATTGCCGGAAGGCTGCCCGTCCGCGCGGTTGACAATGCGGAGGATGCCGGAGCAGGCAGCAGGGCGCGAAGAGGCGCAGGGAAGCAGCCTCCGGCTTTCTGCATACCCTGCGGGGGGAGCGGCGTGGAACCGCAGCAAACGCCGCGGCAAACATAAAAAGGGGGATGGGACTCCCAATCTCCCCGCGGGCATCGTGCCGGCGGGAGCGCCTGCAGATCAGGAGCCATCCCCCAGGCAGCTCTTTCTCCCGGAAACGGATGGGTGATCAATTCCCGTGTTCGCTCCTGCCGCCGATGAAGGAATGCGCGTCTGGATTCCGCGCGCGGGAGGACGCCTCCGCTCTCTTTCCATGCCAAGGCCGATCAGTTCCATATGGCCTTATAAAAACGCAGGGTATGCAAGGCCCTGCGTTTTCCTGTTCAACCAACAGTGCTCTGCCGTAATCCGCGTCCGGGGAAGGGGCTGCTTTGTTCGGATATCATTCCAGGCTCCGCAGGATTGCAGAGCCGTCATCCGGCAATTCCAGGCCGCCGGCCCCGGCCGGCGCCTGACAATGCTGCAAACGGCTGATGCAGGCGAAAGCGCTTGTAAGCCCCGCCTGCCGCGTGATCCGCCCTGCAGGGGCCTCCGAAGGGGCGCTTTCGAAACGCCGCGGCGTATTTTCCGATATCATGGGCCGTGCCTGCCGGCAAAGCGGCGGCGGTTTTCCCGGCCGGTTACGCTTCCCGGACGAAGAGCGCACAATCGGGCGGCGGCTGTCCGCCGGCCGGTAAAGGTTTGCCGGCCTCCGCACATTTTCGCCGGCCTTCCATATGATAAGACAGGGAGGCCCATGCGCCCCCTTACCTCTAATGAACGGAAGGAGCCATCGGTGGCATGATTGTAGAACTGCAAAACGTCGATTTGACCTACCAGTCGCCGGACGGAGAGGTGGATGCGCTGCACGGCGTCAGCTTCGGCATTGACGACGGGGAATTTGTCAGTATCGTCGGCCCCTCGGGCTGCGGAAAGTCCACGCTGCTTTCCGTGATCGCCGGGCTGGAGCCGCCGTCCGCCGGCGCGGTCTTTGTCGACGGAGAAGCTGTAACGGCGCCTTCGCCGAAAATCGGCTATATGCCGCAAAAGGATCAGCTGTTCCCCTGGCGCACCATCTGGGCCAACGTGACCCTGGGGCTGGAGATACAGCATCAGAACCGCAAGGATCAGCAGGCCCGTGTCCGGGAGCTGCTGGAACGATACGGCCTGTCGGAATTTTCCCATAAGACGCCGTCACAGCTGTCGGGAGGGATGCGCCAGCGCTGCGCGCTGATCCGGACGCTGGCCACAGATCCCAAAATCCTGCTGCTGGATGAGCCGTTTTCAGCGCTGGATTACCAGACGCGGCTTGCCGTGTCGGCGGATATCTATTCCATCATCCGGCAGGAGCACAAAACGGCCCTGCTGGTCACGCACGACATCTCCGAAAGCGTCAGTCTGTCCGACCGCGTGGTGGTCCTGTCCCGCCGGCCTGCCGGCGTCAAGGCCATACATACGCTGGAGGAGCTGCGGGACCTTCCGCCCATGGAGCGGCGGGACCATCCCGCTTTTCGCAGCTATTTCAATACCATCTGGAAGGAGTTGGACGTCAATGTCTGAACCTGCCGTTTCCCTCCAGCGTCAGGCATATCTGCGGGGGCGGAAACGGACCCGCGCCGCTGTGATGATCTGGCGGATCGGGCTGCTGGCGGCGCTGTTCGCCGGCTGGGAGCTGGCGGCGCGCCTGGGGGCCATCGACGCGTTTGTGGTCAGCAGCCCGTCGCGGATGTGGGAGACGTTTCTCAATCTCGGCCGCTCCGGCGACCTGTTCCTGCATGTGGGCACCTCTGTGATGGAGACCGTGGTGGGCTTTATCCTGGGGACGCTTTTGGGGACGGTGATCGCCGTCCTGCTCTGGTGGAGCGAGTTTCTGTCCAGGGTTCTGGATCCCTATCTGGTGGTTCTCAACGCCCTGCCCAAAACGGCGCTGGGGCCGGTGTTCATCGTGTGGATCGGGGCCGGCCCGTCGTCAATCATTGCCATGACGCTGGCAATTTCCCTGATTGTTACCATTCTGGATATGCACAACGGCTTCCTGGCCACAGATCCGGAGAAAATCCGGCTGATGCGGACGCTGGGGGCCACCCGCTGGCAGATCCTGAAAAAGCTGGTGCTGCCGGCCAATTTCACCACAATGATCAACGCCCTGAAAGTCAATGTGGGGCTTTCCTGGGTGGGCGTCATCATGGGCGAGTTCCTGGTGTCCAAAGCGGGCCTGGGCTATTTGATTGTCTATGGGTCCCAGGTCTTTAAAATGGACCTTGTGATGACAACGGTGCTGATCCTGGCCGCAGCGGCTGCACTGATGTATCAGTGTATCCTGTGGCTGGAGAAGGCGTTGAAAAAATATATGGGAGTGACTGTATGAAAAAACGAATCGCGCTGATCCTGAGCCTGGTGCTGGTCTTGGGGCTTCTGGCCGGGTGCGGCCAGAAGGAAGAACTGAAGACAATCCGCCTCAACGAAGTGACCCATTCCGTTTTTTACGCCCCCTTTTACGCTGCGCTGAAGCTCGGCTTCTTTGAGGAAGAAGGGCTGGACGTGGAACTGACCAACGGCGGCGGCGCCGACAAGGTCATGACGGCCGTCCTGGCCGGCCAGGCGGACATCGGCCTTGCCGGGCCGGAATCCTGCATTTACGTATTCAACGAAGGACGGGAGGATTACCCGGTGGTGTTTGCCCAGCTGACCAAACGGGATGGATCATTCCTGGTGGGCAGGACCGACGAGGAATTCTCCTGGGAAAATCTGCGGGGCGCGACGATCATCGGCGGCCGCAAGGGCGGCGTGCCGGAGATGACGCTGGAATACGTCATGCGGCAGAACGGCGTCGTTCCGGGCGAGGACGCGGTGGTGGACACCTCAGTACAGTTTAACATGATGGCCGGCGCGTTCACCGGCGGGAACGGCGACTACGTGGCGCTGTTCGAGCCGACGGCCACTGAGGTGGAGCTGGAGGGCAAGGGATATGTCCTGACCTCCATCGGCCAGGAGAGCGGTGAAATTCCGTATACAGCCTTCTTTGCGGCGCAGAGCTATATGGAAGAAAATCCGGACGTCATCCAGGGATTTACCAACGCAGTGGCCAAGGGGCAGCAGTGGGTGCGGGAGCATTCGGCCCGGGAGATTGCCGAGGCTGTGGCGGACCAGTTCCCGGATACGGATCTGGAGGTGCTGGAGGCGGTCTGCCAGCGCCATCTGGACATCGACGCCTGGAACGAGACGCCGGTGATGAAGCAGGAGGCCCTGGAACTGCTGATGACGGTTATGGAAACCGCCGGAGAGCTGGATCAGCGGGTGGAATTTGAGAGCCTGGTTGACAACAGCTATGCGGAAAAAGCCGCCGGCTGACGCGGCGCCGGCGGAAGCTGTCCGGCCGCGCCGCTGAGGGCGGCGGGCCGGCGCCCCCACCCTGCACGGCTTCGGCGTGCGGGGCGGGGGCGTCCGCTTTTTTCGCCGGTTTCCGCGCCGCGTATCCCGGGGCGTCCGGGCCGCGGCGGATGGGACGTATGCGGATTTTTCCGCGCACCGGGTTTAAATTGGCGTTTTTTTTACGCCAAATCACCAAAACGGCCACAAAAATCAGGCGCGGAAACCTAGTTTTTGTGCAGATGGTGGATAAACGCAGAGAACGGCGCCGAAATGATTGACCGGGCCGGTGGAAAGTGCTATAACCTATTATAGCAAGACGTGAGTGACACGACAGGCGCGGAGCCCGGCCGGAAGGAGAGATCGCAATGGTTGGCGCGGCACTGGGGCTGGTATTCGGCGGTTTGCAGCTGTATCTGCTGATGCTGGCTGTGGGATCCATCGGCACCAATCGGCTGAAAATCTGGCCGTTGGCGGTGCAATTTTTTTGCCCGTTTGCAGGCCTGCTGCTGTGCGCGGCGGTTCGGCGCGGGCAGCTGGTGCCATGCGCGGTGACAATGTCAGTGGTTCTGGTGGCGGGAGCGGTGATCCGGTTCTGCCTGTTCCGCCGCCGGGACAAACAAGGAAAGAAGGACTGAGAGCGTTGCTGGAAACAATTCTGAATTACGGCCCGCTGGTGCTGGGGCTGCTTCTGGCGGGGGTCGGGTGGTTCTGGCGCAGGGCCGTCCTGGTCAAAGCTGCGGCGGACCGGTCGGAATGCAGGAAACAGAAAACCTGGCCGACGATTTTTCTGATCGCCGGCGTCTGGTGCCTGGCGGAAAAGCTGCTGCAGCTGGCGTTCGGGACCAAGCCGGCGGAGGATTTTTCGGTGAGCATCTGGGCGCCGCGGATGGAGATCGGCGGCGTGACGCTCAGCTCCACGGTGGTGGTTACCTGGGCGGTGATGGCGGTGCTGATTGTGCTGGCGGTGCTGGTGCGGCTGCTGGTGATTCCCAGGATGACGGACAAGCCCCACGGCATCCAGAATGTGCTGGAGCTCTGCGTGGAGTCCGTCTGCCGCTTCACCAGAACCAGCGTCGGGGATCTGGGCGCCAATCTGCCGGCCTACATTTTTACGGTGGCGCTGTTTATGGTCGGCTGTGCGGCGGTGGAGCTGCTGGGGATCCGGGCGCCTACTTCGGATATCACCATGACCTTTGCCATGGCGCTGATCACATTTCTTCTGATCAACTATTATGGGATTAAAAAGAAAGGCGTCGGGGGCCGCATCAAGTCGATGGCGCAGCCAACGCCGGTGGTGTTCCCCATCAAGGTGGTCTCCGACCTGGCGGTGCCTGTATCCCTGGCCTGCCGCCTGTTCGGCAATATGCTGGGCGGTATGATCGTCATGGATCTGCTGTATTCCGCCATGCGGAACGCTGCAATCGGATTCCCCAGCGTTTTGGGACTCTATTTCAACGTGTTCCATCCGCTGATACAAACGTATATTTTCGTCACGCTGACGCTGACCTTTATCGGTGAAGCGACGGAATGACGGCGCTTCGGGAACTATCAATATATGGAGGATTATGATCATGAGTACTGGAATTGTTGCAATCGCTGTCGCTTTGGCCCTGCTGCCCTGCGCCTTTGCGGGACTTGCCATGGGGCTGGCCACCGGAAAGGCCGCCGACGCCACGGCCCGCCAGCCGGAGGCTTCCGGCAAGATCAGCTCCACCCTGCTGCTGGGCCTGGCGCTGACGGAATCCTGCGCCATCTACGGCTTTGTCACCGCGCTGATCATTGCATTTACGCTGGCATAAGGAGCGGAGCATATGGAACTGTATCCCATTGATATTGCCATCCATCTGGTGAACATTGCAGTCCTGTACATCCTGCTGCGGGTGCTGATCTGGAAGCCGGTCCGCAAGTTCATGTCGGCCCGGGAGGCGCGGATTCAGGATCAGATGGAGCAGGCGGCGCAGGCGCAGCAGCGGGCCGAGCAGGCAAAGGCCGAGTACGACGGCCGCCTGGCGGAAGCGCAGGCGGCCTGCGAGCAGCTTCTGGCCGACGGCCGGAAGCAGGCGACGCTGTCCGGCCAGCGCCTGGTGGAAGACGCAAAGGAGGAAGCGCGCCGGATTGTGGCCCAGGCCAGAACCGACGCCAGAGAGGAAAAGCAGCGGGCCATGGACGACGCGCGGAGCGAGCTGGCGCAGCTGGCTGTGGAGCTGGCCGGACGGGTGCTGCGCTTTGACGAGGAGACCCGCCGCCGGATTGCAGAGGGGCGGGAGGACAGGAGCGGCGTCCGCAGCGGCACGCTGAAGACGGCGCAGCAGCTCCGGGGAGATGAGTTTGACGCCATCCGGATGCAGCTGGAGTCGCTGCTGGGCTGCCGCCTGGAGCTGGAGGCAGAGGTGGATCCCTCGCTGGTAGGCGGCTATGCGGCCTACGTGGACGGCAAGGTATACGATTTCAGCTATGCCGCCCAGCTGGCGGCCATGAAACAGAAACTGGCCTGATCGGAGGCGCTTATGCTGAATTTTGACCAGGCCTCCATGGGGGCCTTTTTAAAGGAAAAACTCAGCGGCTTTCAGCCGCAGATGGTCAGCTACGAGTACGGCACGGTGGTCAGCTGCGCAGACGACATTGTCCGCGTGTCGGGCCTGTCGCGCGCCAAGTACGGCGAGCTGCTGGAATTTGAAAACGACAACTACGGCATCGCCCTGGACATGAGCCTGGACGGCGTCAGCGCCGCGCTGCTCAGCCGCGGCGGCTTCGTCCGGCCCGGCAGCGTGGCCCGCGGCACCGGCCGCGTGGCCGACGTGTGCGTCGGCAGGGAACTGCTGGGGCGGGTCATCGATCCCATCGGCCGGCCGCTGGACGGCATGGAGCTGGAGGCGCGCGATTACCGGCCGGTGGAGTCGGCGGCGCCGGCCATTATGGACCGCGCGCCGGTGGATACGCCGCTGGAGACCGGCATCCTGGCTGTGGACAGCATGATTCCCATTGGCCGCGGCCAGCGGGAACTGATCATCGGCGACCGCCAGACCGGAAAGACCTCCATTGCGCTGTCGGCGATGATGAACCAGACGTCCTCGGGCGTTGTGTGCGTGTACTGCGCCATCGGGCAGAAAGCGTCCAGTGTGGCGAGCCTGGTGCGCACGCTGCAGGAGCAGGGGACCATGGAGCATTCTGTGGTGGTGGCCTCCACCGCTGCGGACAGCGCGGCCATGCAGTATCTGGCCCCCTATGCCGCCTGTGCGGTGGCGGAGCATTTCATGTACGGCGGGCAGGATGCGCTGGTGGTCTATGACGACCTGTCCAAGCATGCCGTGGCGTACCGGACCATGTCGCTGCTTCTGCGCCGGCCTTCCGGCCGCGAGGCGTATCCGGGCGACGTGTTCTATCTGCATTCCCGCCTGCTGGAGCGGGCGGCGCGCCTGAGCCCGGAGAAGGGCGGGGGCTCCATGACGGCGCTGCCCATTATCGAGACCATGGCGGGTGATATCTCCGCCTACATCCCCACCAATGTCATCTCCATCACCGACGGGCAGATTTATCTGGAAAGCGAGCTGTTCCATGCCGGCGTGCGGCCGGCGGTCAACGTGGGGCTGAGCGTCTCCCGCGTGGGCCGGAGCGCGCAGTACGGCGCCATGAAACGGGTATCCGGGAGCCTGCGCATGGAAGTGGCGCAGTACCGCGATATGGCCGTGTTCGCACAGTTCGGCGCCGATGTGGACACGGTGACGCGGAAGCTCCTGGAGCGGGGCGACCGCATGACGGAATTGCTCAAGCAGCCGAAAGAGGAAATCCGGAAGCTTTCGGCGCAGACGGCGCTGCTGACCGCATTCCGGGCCGACGCCCTGAGCAAGGTGCCGGTGAAGTCGGTGCGGGCGTTTGAGACGGCGCTGCTCAAGCACCTGTATGACGCCCATTTCACGCTGATGCAGGCGATCGATACCACGAAAGAGCTGGACGACGCGGCCGAGCAAGCGCTGCAGAAGGCGATCCTGGCCTTTGCCGGGAGCTGGGAGGCGTGAGCCATGCAGAGTGTCAGCGAGATCCGGCACCATATCAGCGCAGTGGGGCAGACGCGGAAAATCACCAGCGCCATGCAGATGGTTTCCTCTGCCCGGATGAAAAAATTTGCGGTTCATATCCCGTACAATAACACGTATTACCGCCGGCTGCAGTCGGCGATGAAGGATATCCTGGAATCGTCCCAGGCGGTGGACCATCCGTATCTGCAGCACCACCGCGGCCGCCGCCGCACCTATATCGTCATCGCGGGCGATAAGGAAATGGCGGGAAGCTACAACTCCAATGTGCTGAATCTGGCCTATGAAGAGATCCGGGAGCATCCCGGCTGCTATGTGGTCACGGTCGGCATGATCGCCACGCAGTTTTTCCGCAAGCGCGGCATTGAGCCGGAGTTTGAAGCGCCGGGCGTGGCGCAGAACCCGTCGCTGTACAACGCGACGCAGCTGGCGCTGCCGGTCATGGAGTTTTTCGACCTGAACCAGACCGATGAGATCTATGTGTTCTACACGCTCTATGCCGGCGAAGACGGCCATCCGGTCAACCGGCCGCGCCGGGCGCGGCTCCTGCCGATCCGGCTGACGGATTTTCAGCAGGTTCAGGCGTCGGAGGATCTGCATGAGGTCATCTACAACCCGTCGCCCCAGGAGGTCTTTGACCAGCTGGTGCCCCAGTTCATCATTTCCCGGCTGTTCGACACGCTGGTGCAGTCCTACGCCGCCGAGCATTATGCGCGGATGAACGCCATGCAGAGCGCTACCAAGAATGCCGACGAGCTGCTCAAGCACCTGAGCCTGGATCTGAACATGGCCCGGCAGACGCAGATTACCAACGAGATTGCCGAGATCAGCGGCAGCGGCGCCGCCATCGAGGAAGACGAATCACAAGAGAAGGAGGCGCCGCCCATGGAGCGGGAGCTTCACGAAGCAGTCATTTCGAAAATCAGCGGCCCCGTTCTGACCGTACAGTATCCCGGCGGCGAGGAGTACCGCCTCCACGATCTCCTGGTGACGGAGAGCGGCGTGCATCTGGAGGTGGCGTCGCATACCGGGCCGGGGGAGTGCCGCTGCGTGGCGCTGGAATCCACCTACGGCCTCAGCTGCGGAATGCGGGTGGAGAATACCCACCGCTGCATCCAGGTGCCGGTGGGGGAGCAGACGCTGGGGCGCGTGGTGGATGTGCTGGGAAATCCCATCGACAACGGCCCCGCGTTCACCGGCGAACGGTGGGGGATTTACCGCCCCGCGCCGGTGTTTGACGACCTGAGCCCCAAAACCGAATTTTTTGAAACCGGCATCAAAGTGATCGACCTGCTGACGCCCTATGCCAAAGGCGGCAAAATCGGCCTGTTCGGCGGCGCCGGCGTGGGCAAGACCGTGCTGATCATGGAGCTGATCTACAACATTGCCAAGCAGCACGGCGGCTATTCGGTATTCACCGGCGTCGGCGAGCGCAGCCGCGAAGGCAATGACCTCATCCATGATATGAACGCTTCCGGCGCCATCACCAAAACCGCCATGGCGTTCGGCCAGATGAACGAACCGCCGGGATCCCGGATGCGCGTGGCCATGACCGGCCTGACCATGGCCGAGTACTTCCGCGACCAGATGAACCAGGATGTGCTGCTGTTCATCGACAACATTTTCCGGTATGTCCAGGCGGGCAACGAGGTGTCTGCCATGCTGGGGCGCATGCCCTCGGCCGTGGGCTACCAGCCCACGCTGGCGGAGGAGCTGGGCGCGCTGGAGGAGCGGATTACCTCCACGCGGAACGGCTCCATTACCTCGGTGCAGGCCATCTATGTTCCGGCGGACGACCTGACCGACCCCGCGCCCGCCACGATCTTCTCCCATCTGGACGCCACCACGGTGCTGTCGCGCCATATTGCGGAGATGGGGATCTATCCGGCGGTCAGCCCGCTGGAATCCAATTCCCGCATTCTGGATCCGGCCATTGTCGGGCAGGAGCACTACGAGGTGGCGCGCCGGGTACAGGAGTGCCTGCAGCGCTACAACGAGCTGAAGGACATCATTGCCATTCTGGGCATGGACGAGCTCAGCGAGGAGGACCGGCGGATTGTTTACCGGGCCAGGAAGGTGCAGCAGTTCCTGTCCCAGCCCATGAACGTGGCCGAGACGTTTACCGGCAAGCCGGGGCGTTTTGTTCCGCTGAAGGATACCATCCGCAGCTTCAAAACCATTGTGGACGGCGAGGTGGACGATCTGCCGGAGTCGGCGTTTTCCATGGTGGGCGACATCGACGAAGCCATCGGGAAGGCGAAGGAGATGCAGAAGAATGGCTGAGAGCACGTTCCCCTTTGAAATCCTGACGCCGGAACACAGCTTTTTTTCCGGCGAGATTGAAGCGCTGACCTTTACGGCGGACGACGGGGAGTGGACCATCCTCAAGGACCATGCGCCCATGCTTGTGGTTCTCCGCCCCGGCACGCTGAAAATCAAGCAGGACGGACGGTGGCGTGAGGCGGTGAACTCCGAGGGCTATATGGAAGTGGCGCCCCACGGGACGGTCCTGTTTGCGCAGACCTGCGAATGGCCCGAGGATGTGGACCGGATGCGCGCCGAGCGCGCCCGGCTGCAGGCGGAGGAGGCGCTGCGCCAGAGCCACAGCCAGGCGCAGTTCCGGGCCAACCAGATCATGCTGGCCCGGGCCATGGCCCGCCTGCGCAACAGCCGGAATCAGATGAACCTGGATTGACGCCGAGGCCGGCAGCCCTGCAGGGCTGCCGGCCTCGCGGCCTGCCGCGCGCATCCGGCCGCCCGGGGGCGGCCATGGGCAGCCCGTCCCCCCTGTGGCGGCCGGGGTGATGCCCGCCTGCCGCTGCAAAGCCGCGCCCTGCGCACCTCCCCGAAGAAGCCGCCCGCCCTGTTTGAAATACCCGGCCCTGCCGCTGCGGCGGCAGGGTTTTTTTGCGGCCAGGGCTTGACAAATGGAAGGATTCGTGTATTATTGTATTATGTAATTAATACAATAATACATAAAGGTGTCCGACAGACGGACGATACCGAAATTTAAAAAAAGCTTAACCATTTGCCGCCTTTTCTCTTAAACAGCGCTGCTGGTACAATAAAGGTGCGATATGGAGCGATGGAGGGACGGAACAATGAACAAAAGACAGATGCAGCTGCCGGCGCCGCAGGCGGGGCAGGCCCTGCGCGTGGTGATTTTTACAGGGCGGTTCGGCATGGGCCATTGCGCGGCGGCCGAAGCGCTGCGCCAGGAAATCCTGGAGGAGCGGCCGGCGTGCCGGGTTCAGGTTGTGGATGTGATGGACTATTTGTTCCCGGAGCTCAGCGGCCGGATCTATGATGCGTTCGGGTTCCTGGTCAAGCGGTGCTCCTGGGTGTACAACCTGCTCAACCGCGCCGTGGGGACGCGGCTGGGGGCGCCGCTGCAGAAGCCGGTGATCAAAAAGCTGGATGCGCTGCTGGAGGGCGCGGATCTGCTGATTGCGACCATGCCGGTCTGCTCCCAGTACCTCTCGGCGTACAAGCGGCAGCGGAACAGCCGGATCCCGCTGTATACCTATGTGACGGACGTCACAGTTCACGAGGAGTGGATCGCCCCGGAGACAGACCTGTATTTCGCCGCGTCCGACGAGACGCGGGAGGCGCTGGCGGCGCGGGGCGTCGGCCGGGACCGCATTGTGGTCAGCGGGATTCCGGTCCGGCAGAGTTTCCGCCGGCTGCCGCAGGGCCGCCGGGAGGGCCGCCATGTTCTGATTATGGGAGGCGGCCTGGGGCTGATTCCGGAGGCCGACGCGCTGCTGGAGGCGCTGGGGCGCGACGCGTCGCTGCACGTGACGGTGATTGCAGGGCGCAACGAGGCGCTGCTGCGGCGGGTCCGGGAGCGGTTTCCGCAGGTGGAGGCCGTGGGATATACGGATCGGGTGGAGCAGTATATGGGCCGGGCGGATCTGGTCATCACCAAGTCGGGCGGGATCACCACGTTTGAAGCCATCTATGCCCAGACGCCGCTGTATGTGCTGCGGCCGTTTCTGGTACAGGAAACGGGCAACGCCCGCTTCATCGAGCGCCAGGGGCTGGGCTGGGTTGGCTGGCAGAAGGACAGCGGCGTGGCGGTCAACGATGTGACGGCGCTGCTGCGCCGGCCGCAGCTGCTGGAACAGATGCGGCGCAATATGCGGCAGATCCGGAGCCGGTGGGCCCCCACCTCGCCGCTGCGCTATCTTCCGGCCGCCGCGGCGCACTGCGGATGAAGCGGGCGGCCCGGGACGGGGCGCTGCTTCTGGGGCTGGGCGCGGCCGTCTGGTATTTTGTATTCCGCACGGTGTCCCTGGGGGAGCTTCGGGCGGCGCTGGCCGGGGCGCGCCCGGAGGCTTTGGCCGCGGCTGTGGGCGCCATGGGGCTGTACTTTCTCTGCGACGCGTGCAACACGGCCCGGGGGCTCCGGCGGCTGGGCCACAGGCCCGGGCGGCTGCGCTGCCTGCAGTATGCGGCGGCGGGCTTTTTCTTCAGCTCCATCACGCCGTCGTCCACCGGCGGCCAGCCGATGCAGATCTGCTATATGCGGAAGGACGGCGTCGACCCGGCCCACGGCGCGCTGGTGCTGCTGCTGGAGCTGGCCTGCTGGCAGGCGGTGACGGCTGTGTTCGGCGTGGCCGGCCTCTGGCTGAGCCGGGGGATTTTCGCGCAGCTCCCCGGGGCCATGCAGCTGCTGGCGGCGGCGGGGACGGCCCTGAACCTGCTGCTGCTGGCCGGCGTTCTGGCGGCGGTGTTCCGTCCGGCCTGGGCGGAACGGGCGGGCTGCCGTGTGGCGCATCGGCTGCGCCGCCGCCCGCGGGCCGCGCGCTTCTGGGCCGGCGTGCAGACGCAGCTGAAGCGGTTTTCGGAGAGCGCCCCGCTGATCCGCAGCTGCCCGGGGCTGCTGGTTTCCATGCTGCTGACCACGGCGCTGCAGCTGGCCGCGCTGTATAGCGTCCCGTTCTGGGTGCACCGCGCGCTGGGGCTTTCCGGCTGGAGCCTTCCGGCCATGGCGGCGCTGCAGGCCATGGTCAGCCTTTCGGTGGGCGCGCTGCCGCTGCCGGGGGCTGTGGGCGTGGGAGAGGGCGGCTTCCTGGCGGCGTTCCGGATGCTGTTTCCGTCGCAGCTGCTGGGCGGCGCCATGCTGCTCAGCCGCGGCATCAGCTTTTACCTGTTCGTTTTGCTGACCGGCGCCGCACTGCTCTGCAGATGGGTCTGGGAGCGGCGGCCGCGGCGCATGCCGGCCGCCTGAACCGGGGCGGAAGCCGCCGCCCGGCCCCGGAATATGGTTGCGCCCCCCGGCGCAGGCGTCACAGCCTGCGCCGGGGGGCGTTTTTCTGCCGGGACGGGAGGGGTCAGCCCGCGGCGGTCTGCCATTCGGAGAACGGGTAGAAGCCGAGGCCCGCGCCGGGCGTTGGCAGGAGCCGCGCGTCCTGCGGCCGCCCCGGGCTGCGCGCCGCGTCCGATGCGGCATAGTCGGGGAAGTGTTCCAGAATTGCGTTTTTCAGCGCCGCCTGGCGGAACCGGTCCCGCCAGGGCGCCGCGCCGTATTCCATCAGCTCAAACAGGGGGATGCAGCTCAGCTCGTACCGGTAAAACCGGTATCCCCAGGGATCCTGCCGGCCGGCCGTCATGGCGCAGGCGCGGGCCCGTTCGGTGAGCGGGTCGCAGAGGGGGTATGCGATGGCGAGGCACCGGACAGCCTCCGCCGTCTCCAGCCAGAAAAGCCCGTTCCAGATGCAGTCCCACCGCAGGACGGCGCCCCAGGGCGTCTGCGCGGGGACGGGAAACCGGCCGAAGTAGTCCGGGCAGATCTCCTGCCCGCGGGCCAGTTGCTCCGCCAGGTCGTATCCTGCGGGCAGGGGGAGGCCGTGCGCAGCAAGATACCGGTGGATCTCGTATTCCGCCACATGGCGCGCCGGATTGCAGTAGTCCTCCAGGGCGTAAAGGACGGCGCCTTGGGGCGCGGGCAGCGGCGTACCGCAGGCTCTGGCCCGGGCGGAGAGGGCGGGGGAACCTTCCAGCGCGACGAGGTACTCCGCGCTGAACGCCCCCGGCCCGCCGCTGCCCGCGGCAATCCGGTATATGCCCGGGCAGACGGCCTCCGCGCAGCGGATGGGGCCGCACTGCGCCTCCAGGGCCGAGGTATCGAACGGGAGGGCTGCGGCTGTGGTCGGATGTGTTTTCATGTTTGGATTCCTCCCTTTTCTCAGTGATGAATCTCCGCGGGCTCCCGGTGCAGGACGGGGCTGTATGGAACCGGGTCGCGGTGGAGCTTGGAGTAGATGAAGCACTCTGCCCTGGACAGCGAGGGCCAGCATACCCGCAGGATTGCATAGGAGAGGATGGTGCCTGCGGCGGAGATGATGTCGCGGATGTGCATGCCGGTGAGCATTTCGTCCCGGGGAAGCAGGCCGGGGGCGAGGGCGGACAGGGAGATCAGTGCCGGGACGCCCAGGGAGATCACCGGGACGCCGAGCACGGACCAGTCTGCCCGCCGGCCGGGCAGATGCAGCTGGAGGCCGCCGGCGGTGGAGACCTGAATGGTTCGGAACAGCCAGGCGGGATCCCCGGTCAGAAGGGAGTCCACCAGCAGTGCGGCGTCTGCCCCCATGGCCCGGACAGCCCCGGCCACCAGCAGTTCCGTCCGGATGTTGTTGGTCAGCGCCGTGCCCGGGCTGAACGAGCAGAC
>JAHZEF010000004.1:0-1099 GCA_019422005.1 Clostridiales bacterium | reverse complement strand
GGCCGTCCGGCCTCCGAAAGCAGCTGCAGCGGCAGCCTGCAGACCACCTCCGGCCCCAGCGCGTCGGCCTGAATGGCCGGGTTCCCGATTCCGCAGATGCACAGCGTCCCCCCGCGGCAGAACTGCAGGGTACGGTTCAGGATCTCCGCGAGGCATTCCCCTGCGGGTTCAACGCCGGCCGGGTCATCCAGCGGGAGCGCGGGCGTGATGGTGAGGTAACTTCCGATTGCCTTTCCCAACGCCTCCGCCGCCTGCGCCGACGCAACCTCGACCGTCGTCACCTGACAGCCGTGCAGCATTTCCTCGCGTACCATGGGATCTTCCAGATTTGGCATAGATAATCCTCCATATAAAAATTGTATTGTCATCCTGAGAGCTAAAAATCGTGTTATGGATTGAACATGTTCCCCGCATGGTACCTGGCCTCTGGGAACATGGGGATATCAGTCGATATGGTAGTATATATATCTGTTTTTCGTCAAAATTGGATGATATACATGTAATATCACGGGAAAAATAATGCTATTATATACTCCGGAAGTAGGTGATAGCATGGCTTTTGATGTGGGGCTTAAATGAAAGAGTTGCGAATTGCAAGATGAACTGATTAAACAAAGGAAAGATTAAACTGCAAAAGCTACCCGAATTCAGGTAACTTGGGGTATGAGTATTGCTATCATGAAGACACGATCCATGAAAGGAAGGGAGTTCAGATAGCAACAGCAGATTACGAATATTCAAAAATTATTGTAGAGAGAATTTGTTCACTCTGTAAACAAAGAGGAATTACTATTAACAAATTGCCGGATATGAGTGGGGTTCGTCAGTCTGTACTCGACAATTTGATGAATGGAAATACCTTTAATCCACGAATTAGTACACTTCATCGTTTGGCACTTGCTTTTAGTTAGTATGCTATGATCAAATTCTTCTCAAAGTCAAGAAACTTATAATTCTAGTAAATTTATTTTTTCTCCATTCATTGGTAGCATAATGTCAAGGAGTTGATCTTGTGCAGACCGAGTACCCAGAGAAATATAAAGACCTTGGCCTTAAGATTGCTTACTGCCGCAAAAAGCGCGGTTATACACAAGAAGCG
>JAHZEF010000039.1:13705-16419 GCA_019422005.1 Clostridiales bacterium | reverse complement strand
GATATAACCTGTAACTTTCTTTGCCATTACAGAGCACCTCCTGAAGAAAATGTGGTGATACGCCTGCGGCGTATGTTTGGCGGGACACAGGGTCCCTCCCACGTTCCTGGCCGCATGACGCGGCAAGTAGTGTTATTCCTTGACGGGTTCCACCTGATCGAGTTCCAGTTCGACAGGCGTCTCGCGGCCGAACATGGACACGATGACACGAACCTTGTTTTTGTCGACCTCCAGCGCTTCCACCGTCCCGATAAACGAGGTAAGCGGGCCGTCGTTGATTTTGACGCTGTCTCCAACGTCATATCCGACAACGATCTCGCGTTTTTCCACGCCCAGCTGTGCGACTTCCTCGTCGGTCAGCGGCGTGGGCTTGGTGCCGGAGCCGACAAAACCGGTGACGCCGCGCACGCTGTTGATCACATACCATGCCTCGTCCGACATGGTCATTTTGACCAGCACGTAACCGGGGAATACCTTGCGCTCATAGGTTTTGGGGCCGTTGTCCGTCAGCTCGGTCACTGTTTCCAGGGGAATGGAAACAGTGTGGATCAGATCTTCCAGATGACGGGTTTCAACGTTTTTTTCGATGGTGGCCTTAACGGTGTTTTCATATCCGGAGTATGTGTGAACCACATACCACTTCGCTGTATCCGCCATGGACGCACCTTAGCCTTTGACCAGGCTGATGATCCCGTTGACGACCAGGCCGGCAATGGCATCGAATACCCAGATGAAAACGCCGACAACCAGAACGCACAGCAGAACGATGAGCGTATTGTTGAGCATCTGGCGCCTGGAAGGCCACACAACCTTTTTCAGCTCGCTTCTCAGCTCACGGAAGAAGCGCTTGATTCTGGAACCGGCACGGACAAAGATATTTCGCTTTTTGCTTGCTTCTGCCATTTGTTACACCCTTTCCGCAATGGAACGATTCCGTTGCATTACTTCGTCTCGTTATGAACCGTGTGCTTCCTGCAGAACTTGCAGTACTTCTTCATCTCAAGACGGTCGGGGTCGTTCTTCTTGTTCTTCATGGTGTTGTAATTTCTTTGCTTGCACTCAGAACACCGAAGAGTCACTTTCACGCGCATATTTCGGCACCTCCTTAAATTTTGCCTCCCTGTATCATCGCCGGCTATAGTAGAAATTTAGAGGGCGGATCTGCCACCCGTCCGGGACTGAAAAATGGGCGCAAAAAAAGAGCCCTTTTTCACAGGTAGAACTATTGTAACATATGAAAATAGGCTGGTCAATCACTTTTTTGCAGTTTTCCCCGCTATTTTGCACCGCAGCGCCGGCCGCTTTGCGTTTTAGCGCCGGATATGGTATGATGATCAAAAAGCGCGGGTGCGGAATGAGGTGCGGAAATGAAAGTGATGGCGATTGACTACGGCGATGCCAGGACGGGGATCGCCGTGTCGGATCCGACCGGCTCCATTGTGGGGACGGCTCTGGTGATTCCCTCTTATGACCGGGAAAAAACGGCGCGGCAGATTGCAGAACTGGTTGAACAGCACGGTGTGGAAATCCTGGTTATGGGGTTCCCAAGAAATATGGACGGCACGGAGGGGCCGCGGGCGGCGCTGTACCGGGACTTCGCGGCCCTGCTCCGGGAGGCGGCGGGTCTGGAACCGGTGCTTTGGGATGAGCGGCGCACCACGGTGGACGCGCATCGGATCCTGTCGGAAAACAACCGGCGCGGGAAGAAGAGGAAGCAGACAGTGGATGCTGTGGCGGCCTCTCTGATCCTGGAGGGCTATCTGGCCTTTCTCAGACGGTGACGCGCGGGCGGCCCGCCGGCCTTCGGGCCGCCGCCCGGCTTTGGCGACGGCTTTTTGAACAGCTCCGACAGCCCGACAAACAGCAGAAAAATGCCGAACAGCCGGCGCAGCAGTGAGGCGTCCAGCGCTGTGGCCAGCCAGGCGCTGAGTGCGGCAGTGACCAGACCGGCCAGGGCGGCCGGAATGGTGGCGGCCCATTGTACCTGTCTGCCCCTGACGTGAAAGATCAGGCTGGCCGCTGCAGTGGGGAGAAAGAAGAGAAGGTTGATGGCCTGGGCGGTCCGCTGCTCCATCTGCAGGACCGCCGTCATCCAGACCATCAGCAGCGAGCCGCCGCCGATACCGAAGCCGGAAAGCACGCCGCATACGGCGCCGGCCAATACGGAAACCCAGATCATAAGAGAAGCTGGATGCCGCCCCAGAGAATGAACGCGCCAAGCAGTTTGTGGAGCAGGTTGGCGGACATTTTCCTGAACAGCAGGCCGCCCAGCAGCCCGCCGGCGAGCCCGCCGGCCAGATAAGGCCAGGCGTCTGCAAATGGCAGAGGCGCCTTCATGGCATAGACCACGATGGAAACAATGCTCAGCGGAAGAATGATGCTGATGGCAGTGGCAAAGGCATGCTTGTCCTCCAGCCCGCACCAGCGGACCAGCAGCGGCACCAGCACCATGCCGCCGCCGGCGCCCATCAGGCCGTTGATCAGGCCGGCTGCGGCGCCTGAAAAAGCACATTTTGTTTTGGAAATTTTCATGGAAAAACCCTCCGTTCCCTACATTGTGGGCAGCGGAGGGTTTTTTTATACAGACCCGGAACGGAAATCGCCGGGACGGCGGGAGGGGCGGCGCCGTTACGCCGAACCGGGAATGCCGTCCCGCAGGAGCGACTGGATCACATGCCCTGCGATCATCAGGCCCGCGCAGGAGGGGACCCAGG
>JAHZEF010000039.1:5633-13695 GCA_019422005.1 Clostridiales bacterium | reverse complement strand
GACCGGGCGGCGGCGCTTCCAGCTCCAGCGGCTTTGCCGCAGGCTCGTCGCTGAAAAGGACTGTGTGATGGATCACGCCGCGGGCGCGCAGCTCTTTGCGCATGATGCGTGCCAGGGGGCAGCCGGCGGTTTCGGCAAGATCGGCAATCCGGAAACGGGTGGGATCCAGCTTGTTTCCGGTACCCATTGCGCTGATGATGGGAACTGCAAGGGCGACGGCCGTCTCAATCAGGCTCAGCTTGCAGGAGACCAGGTCGATGGCGTCCACAATGTAATCATACTGCCGGCCCTCAAAAAAGCGGTGTTTGCCCGCTTCGCTGTACAGTTCCGGCAGGGAAGTGACCCGGCAGGCGGGGTTGATATCCAGGACGCGCTCGGCCATGACGTCGGACTTGGGGCGGCCCAGCGTGGAGTGGAGGGCGACCAGCTGACGGTTCAGATTGGTTTCGCTGACCGTGTCGTTGTCCACAAGCGTCAGTGCGCCGACGCCGGCGCGGGCCAGCGCCTCGGCGCAGTAGCTGCCGACGCCGCCGACGCCGAATACAGCCACATGACAGGCGCCCAGTCGGTCCGGCGCATCGGCTCCCAGCAGCATAGCCTCCCGAAGAAAGGCCTGATTCAAGAAAATTCCCCCTTCCGGTTGCGGCTGCGCCGCAGGATGCTTACTTGCTCATAAAGAAGACGCCGAGGCTGCGGAGCGCTGCCGGTTCACCGGCTGTGATCTGTTCATACCATGCGTCGTAATCTTCCTGGCGCAGCGCCTCTTCCACCAGGTAATCGCGGTAATTCCCGCCGTAACCGTCGAACCAGACGATGAAATAGCCGGAATCTCCCCGGAGCATGGCATAGTCGCCCGGCTCGCGGGCCTCGTCATAGCACCACTGCTCCACGGCGTCGTCTGCCTGGCCGGGGAAACAGGGGGCGCTGTCAGCGCCGGAAGCGCCGGACTGCTCCTGGGCCAGAGCGGAAAACGCGTCGCCGGTCCGGGCGCCGTCTTCGAATTTGTCCAGAATGGCCTTTGCATCCTGCCGGGCCTGATCCATGCCGTCGGGGTCTGCGGCATTGTCCGCATCTGCGGTGGCGGGAATGGAAATCTGACGGAAATTGGCGAGGCGATAATCGTTATCGCTGTAGTCGATAAAAAATGCGACGTAGTAGCCGCGCTCATCCGCCTGGACATAGGTGGTGTCGCCGTATTCCCGGTCAGGATCGGTGAGCCAGTCCACCAGCTTGTCATTGGCAGAGGAGACCGTCAGGTTTTCACGCAGAGAGAAATCGGGATCGCGGTAGGTGTCTTTCTTGGACTCCGCAGCCAGCTCCACCGTCATTTCGTTGAACCGGTCCAGATCGCCGCGGCACTGCTCCGCCATGTCCCGGGCATTGGCTTCAGAGAGCTCCATATCGGAATATACGGTCCCATCCTCATTCTGCCCGATGACAACGCTGGAATAGAAGATTTTATAGGAAACAGTATCATAATCCAGGGGATTGGCGGTATAAGCGGCCTGGATGTCCTCATCGCTGTAATGCAGGTCCTCCCGGTACTGTTCTGCAAAACTGCTTGCCGTCATGCGCAGCCGCGCATATTCCAGATACCCCTCTGCCGTGCATCCGCGGCCATAGGTGGCGCGGATATAGTCGTCCGCGCTCCGGAAGGTGGGGAGGAGGGAAGGGATCGATTCCAGGCTGGCCCGGTTGCTCTCCAGCGTTTGTTCGTCCTCTTCGCTGAGCGTATAACCGGCAGCCACGGCCGCGTCATACATACGATAGGTCTCTGCCGCCAGCACGGCGGCCTCCGACAGGAAGTAGTCGGCCCAGGTGGTGTGATTTTCCTGGCTGTAGGTTTGCTGCGCAAAGGAGATGTCCGGGTTCAGAATCTGGGAGGCCATGGTCGGATTCTGCTGTGCAAAGGCCTGGTAGGTGTCATAATAGAAGTAGCTGAACATGGAGCCGGTCAGTGCATGGGAGCCGGTGACGGCGGCAGTGGTATGGCTGGCCAGAAAGCCGGTGGAAATCAGGGCGGCGGCTGTTCCGGCGGCAATGACGACGGCCAGGACCACCGCGGTGATGATCAGATGCCTGCGGCGGCGCTGCCGGCGTTGTTTCTCCTCAGCGTGTTTATCCAGCTGGCCGGACTGATACATGGCCTGGCGCTGGCGCTTGGATTTGGATGCGCTCATGGATATCCTTCCTCTCGTGTGTTGGAATGGGCGGGCTGCCGCCGACAATTCCGGATTATTATACAGAAAAACGGCTGCTGACGCAAGCGGCCGCGGCAAAACGGAAGCGGCGGCGGACAAGCCTGTCCGCCGCCCGGAATGCGTCCGTTATTTCAGCTTGGTAAAGCGCATGCCGAAGCCCTTGTGTTCCACGGCAACTGCGGAAGCGAGGCCGTCGGCCCAGGCGTTGGTATCCTCTGTCTGCATGGCGCTGACGGTGCGGTACTCACGGGCAGTTACGCCGCCCTCTCCGACAAAGTACATGACATGATACCCGTAATCCGTTTCCACAATCCCGGTATCGCCGGGCTGACGGGCGGCATCGAAGCACCAGTCGTTGAAAGCGGGGACATTCTGTCCCGGATAGACATTTTCATACAGGCCGCCCTCAGCGGCGTTGGAGTCGGCGGAATTGGCCTTAGCCAACTCTGCAAAGGAAGCTTCGGTCTGATCGCCCGACAGGAACTGGTCCAGAAGCGCCTGGGCGCTGGAGGCTGCCTCCTCGGAGCCGGCGGGTTGAATGAGGATGTGGCGGACATTCACAACGTTCACATCGTATTTGGAGGCGTTGTCAAGAAACAGGACAGCGGTCCATCCGCCCGACTCGTCTTCCAGTGCGGTGGTATCCCCGGATTGGCGGGCCGGGTCGGTCAGCCAGCTGCGCAGGGAATCACTGATTTCGGAAACAGCCTGATTGCTGTGCAGGGTTGCGCTGTCGTCCTCGTAGTAGGATTTGGAGCTTTCGGAGGCGTTGTCATAAGCCAGGGAAGAGAAGGTTTCCTCACTGCCCTGCGAGGCCTCCGCCATCTCGCGCGCCATCGCCTCCGAGGCGCTGCCGTCGATGACCGGATTGCCGTCCTCATCGGTTTCATCCGACTCCACGGAACAGAGGAAGGAACGGTACGAAACGGTGTCGAGCGTGTCCTGATGCGCTTCATAATAAGCCTGGATTTCCTCCCCGGAATATTCCAGCGACTCAGCATGCGCGGACAGATAGGAGCCTGTCAGCTGCAGGAGTTCCACATATTCCCGGAAGTTCTCCGTATTGGCACCCTGGCCGTAAGCGCCGGCCAGATAAGCCGATGCGCTGACGCCGCTGGAGGCGGCGGTCTGGCTCAGTGTTTCCAATTGCGCGTCCACGGCGGCCGCATCCGCCTCGCTGAGAACGTATCCGTCGGCGACGGCGGCGTCATAGAGCGCATAGGTTCTGGCAATGCTGCTGTCCGCCTGCTCCTGCAGATAGTCGGCCCAGGTCACGCCGGCCTCCTGATCGTAGTATTGCTGCGACAGCGGCGTGTTGGCGTCGGTGACATAACTGGCGTAGCTCTGGTAATATGCGTCCTGGAAGAAATAGTTGTACATGACCGGGGAGATCTTGTGAGAACCGGCAGCGGCTGCAGTGGTATGCTTCTGGAAAAAGCCGGAACCCACCATGGCGAAGAAAATGGCCAGCACGACCAGCAGCGCCGCGCCGATCCCGCCGAGAATCCAGGGCGCCCGGCTTCCGGAGCGGGCCGGGGTCTGTCCGCCGGCAGGCTGCGACTGCCGTTTTTTCTTTTGCTGAGAAGCGCTCATACTTACAATCAATCCTCTCAAATTTTTAGGCGCATTTGAAAACAAATGTGTGGTTATTATAGGGCATCCGGCGTCGCCTTTCAAGGTTTTTATGAAAATGGCGCCGGAAAGACATAAAATGTTTACATTTGTGCGGTATACTCCTTACAGGCAGGGACAGAAAAAAACACTGCCTGCCGGCAGTGTTTTTCATCGTCCCCGCTTTGGCCGTGTGAATCCAGTTATAACCTGCACTTTCGGGCAGGTGGGTCGCCTCTCCTGCGTTTCTCTGCTTCCAACTTCCATTCCGGGACGGACCCGGAACGGGAGGCCTGCAATCCGCGCGGGAAGTACAGCGTCCCGAATCAATGATGTGGGTTTAAAAGAACCCATCACGCACCAAGCAGGGAGCCTGGAAAAGTACCCGTACTATTGCGGCTCTGATTCGCCGTCTTCGTAAATCAGATCCATCAGCGCCTGATAGACGTTTTCCAGCTCCGTGTCGTCTTCAATGGCGACCAGGACCTCCTCGCCGTCTTCCTCCTCCGCCCTGAGGATACTGACTTCCATTTCCTCCGCATCCTGGGCATCCGCGGGGGTCAGCGCCAGATAATCCGCGCCGTCGTATTCCAGTCTGGCCAGGACCTCAAGCTCGTACTCTGTGCCGTCCTCGTCGGTGATGGTAATCAGGTCGTCTCCGAATTGCTGCTCCATGGGGGACCTCCGTTGTCCTCTTGATGCTACCATTTTAATCGGCCGGAAGAAGAAAATCAAGAGGAAAACGGAAAGTCATTTTCTGCGCTAGGAACAAAAATCTTCCACTGCTCTTGTGAAATCTGCCTGATTTTGCAGAGCGATTCCCGTCTCCAGCAGCAGCTGGTCGCGCTGCGAGAGCAGCTCGGCCCGGATATCGGAGCGGTAAACCCAGGCGCCGGTGGCATTGTCCCGCACGGCGATGCAGCCGTTCAGCAGGGTCATGGTATAGGCGGCCGGGGCGGCTGCGGAAGCCGTCGGGAACAACGCGGCTGCCAGCAGCAGCGCCGCCGCACGCTGCAGATGTTTTCTGATCATGCTTGTCACCTCGGATTCAGTTTGCCCAAACTTCGGAAAAGTATTGCCGTCGGTGAATTTGACAAGTATGATATAATAACTTCTATATTGGATCAGTGTGCCTGATTGCTTTCGGCAACGGGATCATTTTCAGCCGTTTTGTCTGGTTTTCATAGAAACAAGGAACTTTTGGAGGTGTTGGCCATGGGACGCAGTCCGGAAAAAAAGCAGCGTTCCGCCGCCGGCAGGGGCGCTGCCGTTGTGGGCAGGGTGTTTGCGGTGATCGGGAAAATCCTGGGGACGTTTCTGCTGGTCGGCGTATTGACTGCGCTGGTTTTCGCATGCCTGTTTGCCAGATATGTCAAAAGCGATTTGTCGAAGCAGACGGATTTCTCTTTGGACAATTTTACGCTGGATCAGACGAGCGTCATTTATTATACGGATCCGGAGACCGGGGAGCCGGTGGAGCTGCAGCAGCTGTACGGAACGGAAAACCGCACCTGGGTGACGTATGACAAAATTCCCAAGGATCTGATTCATGCCTGCATTGCCATTGAGGATAAGCGCTTTTACGAGCATCAGGGCGTGGACTGGCTGCGGACTGCCAAGGCAAGCCTCAATATGTTTGTGGGCGGGGACTCCACCTACGGCGCGTCCACCCTGACGCAGCAGCTGATCAAAAACCTCACGGAAGAGGATGAGGTGACGGTGCGCAGAAAGCTGGTGGAAATTTTCCGGGCGCTGGAGTTTGAGAAGCATCACTCCAAGGAAGAGATCCTGACATGGTACCTCAACACGATTTATTTGGGCGAGGGCTGCTACGGCGTTCAGAGCGCCGCGCGGGTGTATTTCGGCAAGGACGTTTCAGAACTGACGACTGCGGAGTGCGCCAGCCTGATCGGCATTACCAACAACCCGTCGATCTATGACCCGTATATCAATCCGGAGAAGAACCGGGAGCGGCAGCTGACCATTCTGCGGGAGATGTACGATCAGGGATATATCCTGACGGAGGAAGCGTATCAGGACGCGGTGGCCCAGACCATGGTGTTCAGCAATACAAGCGGCCAGGACGAAGACGACAGCGAGTATTATTCCTATTTTGTGGATCAGGTGATCCGCGATGTGACTGCAGATCTGTGCGAGGCGTTTGGCTACAGCGAAAAAATCGCGGAGCAGATGGTCAAATCCGGCGGCTATTCCATTTACTGTACGCTGAATCCCGATATTCAGGCGAAGGTGGACGCCGTCTATGAGAACCTGGAGAATATACCGAAGACCGACAGCAGCCAGCAGCTGCAGTCCGGCATCGCGATCATTGACAATGCCACCGGCGACATGGTGGCGGTGGCCGGCGGCGTCGGGGAGAAAACCGGAAGCCTGACGCTCAACCGCGCGACGCAGTCGCTGCTGTCCCCGGGCTCCACCATCAAGCCGATCACGGTTTACGGGCCCGCGCTGGACAAGGGCCTGATTACGCCGGCCACGGTCTACGACGATACGCCGTATTCCTTTGACGGGGGGCGCTGGCCCAAGAATACCGACAACACATACCGCGGCCTGATGACAATCAGTACGGCGGTGGGCCTTTCCACCAATACGGTGGCCGTCAAGGTGCTGGCCGATCTGACGCCGGAATACAGCTACCAGTTTGCCCATGACCGGATGGGGATGGATACGCTGGTGGAGGAGACCGTGATCAACGGCGACACCTATACGGATATCAGCCTGGCGCCGCTGGCGCTCGGAGGCCTGACCCGCGGCGTTACCATCCAGGATATGGCGACGGCCTATGCAACGTACGCCAATCAGGGGCAGTTCCGCGAATCCCGGACCTATACCAAAGTGACCCGGGTTGTGGACGGACGGGAAGAGGTCGTGCTGGACAATACCCAGGAAACGGTCAGCGCCGTCAGCCAGAAGGCCGCATGGTATATGACCTATATGCTGCAGAACGCCGTGGAGACCGGCACCGGCCGGCCCGGGCAGATTGACCATATGGCGGTTGCCGGAAAAACAGGCACCACCACCAGCGATTTTGACCGCTGGTTCTGCGGGTATACGCCGTATTATACTGCGGCGGTGTGGTGCGGCTATGATGTGCCGGAGGAGGTCAACCTGACGGAGTCCTCCACCAACCCGGCTGCATATCTCTGGCAGAAGGTGATGGCCAGCATTCACGAGGGCCTGGAATCCAAGTCCTTTCAGAGGCCTACCGACGTGGTGGAGTGTTCCTATTGCCGCGACAGCGGGCTCCTGGCTACCAGCGCGTGCCGTGCCGACCCGCGCGGCAACTGTGTGGTCAGCGGGCTGCTGGCGCTGGAGGATGCGCCGACGGAATACTGCAACGTGCACACGCTGGTGGACGTCTGCGACGCCACGGAGCATGTGGCCAATGAGTACTGTGCACAGGCGGAGGGGAACGGGACGCATCAGGTCGGCCTGCTGAAGCTGATGCGGGCGTTCCCGGTGTCCGGCGTCACGGTGGTGGATCAGAAGTATGTATATTATAACGGCAATTCCGTGCCGTCCGGATATTATCCGGCGGTCAGCCCGGATGGAGTTTCCATCGGGGATGTATGCACGGAACATACGGAAGAGAGTGTGAAGCCTCCGGAGGAGGGGGATCCCAACGGCGTCGGCGATCTGGAAATCCCGGACTGGCCGGAGGATCCCGACGGATCCGCGGATCCGGATCAGCCCGGGGGCCCGGATTCCGGCACGGGGGAGCCTCCGCAGGATCCGGGATATGAGGATCCGTCGGACCGGGGCGAAATTCCGGATGACTGAAAAAAGGAAATGGGGCGGGACACCCGATGTGGAAGTCTGAAAACTGGAGAGACTATGAGGTGATTGATACCTCGGCAGGGGAAGAACTGGAGCGATGGGGCCGGTATATTCTGGTCCGTCCGGATCCGCAGGTGATTTGGTCGACGCAGAAGAGGAATCCGCTCTGGCGCGGCTACGACGCCCGGTACGCCCGCAGCGCCAGCGGCGGCGGCCAGTGGTCGGCCCATCGCCTGCCGGAACGGTGGCAGATCCACTATGGATCGCTGACGTTCAATGTGAAGCCGATGAATTTCAAGCATACGGGCGTTTTTCCCGAGCAGGCGGCAAACTGGGACTTCATTCAGGAACAGATTGCAGGGGCGGGACGCCCGCTCCAGGTGCTGAACCTGTTTGCCTATACCGGCGGAGCGACGCTGGCGGCCGCGGCCGCAGGGGCTTCGGTCTGCCAT
>JAHZEF010000039.1:2556-5595 GCA_019422005.1 Clostridiales bacterium | reverse complement strand
GGAAAATGCGAGGTCTTCGGGCTTGGAGGACGCGCCGATCCGGTGGATTGTGGATGACTGCGCGAAGTTTGTGGAGCGGGAGATCAAGCGCGGCCGCCGCTACGACGCGGTGATTATGGATCCTCCCTCCTATGGCCGGGGGCCGTCCGGCGAGATCTGGAAACTGGAAAAGGATCTGTATCCTTTTTTGCAGCTGGTGGCCGGCGTCCTGTCTGACCGTCCGCAGTTTCTGATTATCAATTCCTACACCACCGGGCTGGCGCCTTCCGTGCTGGGATACCTGCTCGATTCCGTTGTTTCGGCCAGGTACGGCGGCGGTACGGCCTGCGATGAGCTGGGACTTCCGGTGACGGATTCCGGCCTGACGCTCCCCTGCGGCTCCGCGGGGCGGTGGACAAGCGAATAAAGGACGAACACAATGGAACAGGCAATTGAAGTAAAAAATCTCGCATATTCCTATCCCGACCAGGAAGGCGGGCAGAGCGTCCGGGTCTTTGAGGATCTGAACCTCAGCTTGGAGCAGGGGAGCTTTGTGGCAATCCTGGGGCATAACGGCTGCGGAAAGTCGACGCTCGCAAAGCATTTCAACGCGATCCTGCTGCCCTCCGGCGGAACCGTGTCCGTCTATGGCAGGGACACGGCCGCAGAGGAGAATCTGATTCCCATTCGGCGGGAGGTCGGGATGGTATTTCAGAATCCGGACAACCAGATCGTCTCGAATGTGGTGGAAGAGGATGTGGCCTTTGCGCCGGAGAAGCTGGGCGTGGCGCCGGAAGAAATCCGCAGGCGCGTGGATGAAGCGCTGAAAATGGTTGGGATGTACGAATACCGGACCCATGCGCCGCATTTGCTGTCGGGCGGGCAAAAGCAGCGCGTGGCGATTGCCGGCGTCATTGCCATGCTGCCGCGCTGCATTGTGCTGGATGAGCCGACGGCAATGCTGGATCCCCAGGGACGGCGTGAAGTCCTGGAGACGGTTCACCGCCTGAACCGGGAGCGGGGGACTACGGTGGTACTGATCACGCATCATATGCAGGAGGCGGTGGACGCCGACCGTGTGGTGGTGATGTCGGACGGCGGTGTGATTGCCGACGGAAGCCCCCGGGAGGTTTTCGCCCAGGTGGAGCTGCTGCAGTCGGTTCAGCTGACGGTGCCGGAGACGACGCAGCTGCTGTTTTTGCTGAACCGGGAGGGGATGAACCTGCCGCTGGACGCGCTTACCATTGAGGAGTGCGCCCAGGCCCTATATCATGCAGTCAGGAACGGTAGGCTGCTCGGAGGAGAAGACATTGGCTCCAATCATTGAAACAAAAGAATTGACGCATATTTACAGTGAGGGCACGCCGTTTCAGAGCGATGCGCTCCAGGGGGTAACCTTTACGGCGGAGCGCGGTGAGTTTATCGGGATCATCGGCCATACCGGCTCCGGTAAATCCACTCTGATCCAGCATTTAAACGGGCTGCTGAAGCCGTCCTCCGGGCAGGTCCTGCTTGACGGCGAGGATATCTGGAAGGATAAGGCGTTTACCAGGCAGATCCGGTTTCGCGTAGGGCTGGTTTTCCAGTATCCGGAGTATCAGCTGTTTGAAGAGACGGTGTTTCAGGATATTGCGTTCGGCCCCAGGAATATGGGGCTGGGCCAGGAGGAAATCCGGGAGCGGGTTCTGCGGGCGGCAGGCTTTGTGGGGATCCCGGAGGGAGATCTGGAAAAATCGCCGTTTGACCTGTCGGGCGGCCAGAAGCGCCGCGTGGCGATTGCCGGCGTCATCGCCATGGAACCGGACGTCCTGATTCTGGATGAGCCGACGGCCGGGCTGGATCCGCGGGGACGTGACAGCGTGCTGCAGAATATCCGCGACTATCAGCAGGCGCAGCATGCCGCCATCATTATGGTCAGCCACTCCATGGACGAAGTGGCGTCCAATGCCGACCGGCTGTATGTCATGAACCACGGCCGCGTGGCCATGTCGGGTGAACCGCGGGAGGTGTTTGCCCACGCGGAGGCGCTGGAGCGCATGGGGCTGGACGTGCCCCGGATGACCAGCCTGTTTCTGCGTCTGCGGCAGCTGGGGATGCCGGTCGACCCATCGGTGTATACGGTGGAGCAGGCGCGGGAAGCGATTCTTTCTCTGTGCGGGAGGGATGCGTCATGCTGAAGGATATCACTCTCGGACAGTTTTTTCCGGGCGATACGGTGGTTCATCGTCTGGATCCGCGGACGAAGCTGATCCTGGTTGTCGTCTATATTGCGGCGCTGTTTACCGCAGAAGGCCTGGCGGCATACTTGCTGGTGTTTTTCTTTCTCGCTGCGGCCGTTCTGCTTTCCAAAATCAGGCCCGGCGTGATTTTAAAGGGCATGAAGCCGCTGGTGATTATCATCTGCCTGACAGGCATACTGAACCTGTTTTATACCCCCGGCGAAACGCTGGTACAGTTCTGGATTTTTACGATCACCAGGGAAGGCGTGGCCAGTGCGCTGTTTATGATCTGGCGCATTGTGATGCTGATTACGGGAACCTTCATGCTGACGTACACCACGTCGCCCATCGCCCTGACCGACGGGCTGGAACTGCTCTTGAATCCGCTGAAAAAAATCAGGGTTCCGGTTCATGAGCTGTCCATGATGATGTGTATTGCGCTGCGCTTCATTCCGACGCTGATTGAAGAGACGGACAAGATTATGTCAGCCCAGAAGGCGAGAGGGGCGGACTTTGAGTCCGGCAATCTGCTGCAGCGGGCGAAAGCGCTGATCCCGATTCTGGTACCGCTGTTTGTCAGTGCGTTCCGCCGGGCGGACGAACTGGCGGTCGCCATGGAATGCCGCTGTTATCAGGGCGGAAAGGGGCGGACCCGGATGAAGCAGCTGCACTGCGCCGCGCGGGACTATCTGGCTTTGCTGCTGGGGCTGGGCCTGCTGGCCGCCGTCATCGTTCTGCGGGTGCTTGGAGTTTAGATGGGAGGGGAGGCCCTGTGCGGAATATCGCATTGATCTTGACCTATTTGTGAACCGCCTATCATGGCTGGCAGGTGCAGAAGCGG
>JAHZEF010000039.1:0-2540 GCA_019422005.1 Clostridiales bacterium | reverse complement strand
ACCCGGTGAAGATTACCGGCTGCGGCCGGACGGACGCCGGCGTACACGCCAGAAGGTATGTGGCGAATTTTCACACCACATCCGGAATTCCGACGGATCGCCTGCCGTATGCGCTGAATACCCATCTGCCGGAGGATATTGTGATCACCGGAGCCATGGAAGTGCATGACGGCTTCAACGCGATCGGCTCCTGTGTGCGCAAGGAGTACACGTATTTGATTTATAACTCCCGGATCCGCGATCCGTTTTACGTCAACCGCGCTTGGTTTTATCCCAAGCGGCTGGATGAAACCGTGATGCAGCGGGCTGCCAGCCAGTTTGTGGGGACCCACGATTTTGCAGCTGTCCGCAGCGTGGGGACGGAGACGAAAAGCACGGTCCGGACAGTCTATTACTATGACGTCAGCCGGGAGGGGGACCTGATTTCGCTGCGGGTGTGCGCCAACGGCTTCCTCTATAACATGGCGCGCGCCATGGCGGGGACCGTGGTCTATTGTGCGGAAGGGAAAATTGCGCCGGAGGACATCGGCGGGCTTCTGGCCCGCGGTGACCGGACGGCTGCCGGGCCGACCGTGCCACCCGGCGGCCTGTATATGACCAGGCTTTGGTATGATGATGGAAAGGTGGCTTTCGATGTCTGACAAGGTGACGCCGCTGCATCCGGAAAAAGAACGCCGCCGGAAGATCCGCCGCAGGGTTTTGTCGCTGGCCGGCGTGCTGGTGCTGGTACTGGCGACGGTTTGCATCATCCTGTTTCATCAGGAGCTGAATCTGGACCGGTTGCGGCGTTATTTTACGTATCTGACGGTACGGGATTCAGGGAATTACGGGGAATATGCCTTTGAAGCCCACAGCTCCAATGCCTGTGGAGCGCTGGAGGACGGGCTGGCCGTGGCGTCGGTGGCGGGGCTGGACCTCTATGGCCCGTCCGGAGAAGCGCTGGGGGCTGTTCCCAACGCCGTGTCCGCGCCTGCTCTGGCGGTGGGCAGCCATCTGGCGATGGCCTGGGACGTGGGAGGGACGGTTCTCAGCGCCGCCTCCTTCAAGGATGGGACGGTCCTGGATCTGGATGTGGGGCGGCCGCTGCTGGATGCGGATATTTCCGGGGAGGATCAGATCTGTTACGCCATGGCGGCGGACGGCTATAAGACGGTTCTGACCGTGCTGAACGAGCGGCAGCGGGAAAGCTACAAATGGTATTCCTCCAGCCAATATCTGCCGCTCTGTGCCATTTCCGACGGAGGAACCCTGCTGGCGGCTGTGGCCGTCGGGCAGAGCGGCGGCGCATTTGAAAGCCAGCTGCTCCTGCTGCCCACCGGGCAGGAAGAAGCGGGGCCGACGGCGCAGCTGGGCAATCAGCTGATTCTGGATCTGGAGTTTGTGTCGCCCAAGCGTATTTGCGCAGTCGGGGAGAGCAGCCTGCAGTTTTTCGACCTGGAGGGCGCGCCGCAGGGGGAATACCAGTACAGCGACCGTTACCTGAAGGACTTCGGCCTGGGAGGAGACGGCTTTGTTGCGCTGTCGCTGAATGCGTACCAGGCGGGAAGCCGTTATTCTGTGGTGACGGTGGATCTGAACGGGGAAGAAATAGCGGACTGTTATCTTGGGGAGGAAATCCTGTCCCTGTCTGCGGCAGGCAATTATGTAGCGGTTCTGACAGCGGACCATCTGCGGATTTTCACCTCGGATCTGGCGCTGTATGCGGAGACGGAGGATGTTATGGGAGCTTCCGGTGCGCTGATGCGGGAGGACGGCTCGGCATTGCTGACCGGCAGCGGCAGCGCGCATTTATACCTGCCTTAAAATGTGATTGCATTTTTCGGCCGGGGTGGTTATAGTATGGTAAAAAACCATGCAGAAATTCCTGGATAAGGAGATAACGCAATGCATCCAACTTTATGTTCCAACTGCAAGAAAAATGTTGCAGTCATTTTCATTACGAAGATAGAAAACGGGCAGACCGTCAATGAAGGGCTCTGCCTCAAATGTGCAAAGCAGCTCGGCATCAAGCCTGTCGACGATATTATGAAGCGCATGGGCGTAACGGATGAGGATCTGGATAACCTGACGGAGGAAATGATGGGGATGCTCGGCAGCGGGGAAGACGCCGTGCAGGCGGAGGGCGACGACAGCGATGAGATCGAAAGCCGCACTGCCACATTCCCGTTCCTCAACAAGCTGTTCGGCGGGGAACGGGACGGCCAGCTGGCACAGCCGGCCGAGCCGGATCCGGAGCGGGAAAAGGCCGGCGGTCCGCGCCGGGAGAAAAAGAAAAAGTTTCTGGACTCCTATTGCCTGAATCTGACGCAGAAGGCCCGCAGCGGAGGGCTGGACCGGATCGTCGGCCGTGAAGTGGAAACGGAGCGGGTTGTGCAGATCCTGAATCGCCGGCAGAAGAACAATCCCTGCCTGATCGGCGAGCCGGGCGTGGGCAAAACAGCCATTGCGGAGGGCCTGGCGCAGAAAATTGTCGCCGGCGACGTGCCATACAAGCTCCGCGACAAGGAGGTCTACCTGCTGGATCTGACGGCGCTGGTGGC
>JAHZEF010000038.1 GCA_019422005.1 Clostridiales bacterium | reverse complement strand
CACTCCGGCAGCTTCTCGGCGATCTCGCCCTTCATAACGGCGACCTTGCCGGGGATGACCAGGGTGCGGTTGTTGATCTTGCCGGCGATGTCCATCTCGTCGAAGCCCTTCTTGATGGTGGACGACGAGAACTTGCCCGCAGCCCAGGCAGTCAGAACGGACATGCCGGAGGCGTCGGTGATGATCAGGTTGATCGGCACCTTGGAGCGCTCGAGTTCGCCGGAAACCAGGAAGTAGGTCAGCGCGAAGTCGACGGTCATCATGCACGGATCGTCGGGCGTGGCGCCGTTCATGGGATAGATGCCCGGCTCCACCTTCATGGGCTTCTGGGGGTCGGTGTAGATGTTCTGACGCAGGCCGTACAGCGGCAGCGCCTCGGCATAAGTCATCTTCTCCATGACAATGATGGAGCCGTACTTGACCGTGAACATGGCGGCCAGCGCCGTCTGCAGATGCAGGTCGCCCTCGGCGATCCTGGCCAGGTTGACGATGGAGGGATAGCCGCAGGTGCGGTCGCCGTCCTTCAGGGCCGCGCGGCGCAGCTGCACGGCGTTCTTCAGGGTCTCCTTGGCGTTGGCGCCGGTGACGTCGACCACCAGGTTCTTGTTGCCCGCGCCTTCCAGCTTGACAATGACCTCGTACATCTCCTCCAGGGAGGCGCCGGTCACGCCCAGGGTCACGCCGGCTTCCTTGGCAGCGGCGTTCATGGCCTCCCAGTTGTCCTTGTTCGCGCCGTTCAGGATGGGCTTGCCGTCCTTGCACTCGGCCAGGGCAGCCTTGGCAACCTCAGCGTCAGCGCAGTCGAGGATCAGGGCGCGGCCCGCGGCCATGGCCTTCTTGACCAGAGCCACATACTTGTCGGCGCCGTTGCCGGCGTACCTCACAAACAGGAACTCCACGTGCATCCGCTCGCCGATGCGCTCGTAGTCCACCTTGGCCATATCCGCCAGGGCGGCGTCCACCGCGGCGTCGTCCATGCAGGTGCAGACCGGCACGGCAAACAGGTTGCGGGAAACCAGGGTCTTCTCATGACGGAACAGGACCGTCTCACCGCCCAGCTTGTGGGCGTTCTCGCCGGCGCCGACCTCGATGGTCTTCATCGGAGGCGCAGTGGCCTCAGACAGCAGCGCCAGCGCCTCGGCGCTCATATGCGGGCATTTTTCAATGGGCAGCGCGCCCTGCGCCACCTTCATGCAGAATGCCATACAAGTGGGGCATCCGCACTCTTTACAGTTCGTCTTGGGAGACAGCTTGAAAATATCCAGACCTTTGACAGCCATTGTAGTAGATTCTCCTTTCTGATTACACGAGGGCGTCGATCATCTTGGAGATCGCCGCGATGGAAGCGGGATGCGCCAGGATGACGGCGTCGGAGCCGGATGCCAGGCATGCGGCGGCGGTGGCGACTTCCATTTCAATGCCGCGCTCTTCCGCGCTGCCCCATTCAGGCATATCAGCCTCGGGCATGATGGACTCCTTGACGCCCCATGTCTCAGTGGAGATCGGGGTAATAATGGGCATCTGCAGCATGTTGTCGTTCTGTGCCAGCGCAGCAGCCTTGACGCGGTCCAGTGTGGAAGCCACGTACTCGAAGCCGTAACCGGCGGCGGCGGAACCGACGTTCATCACAACGCTGCCGGTGGGAACGCCCAGCTGGCTGATGAGGACGTTCAGCTGCTTGGCCAGGTTGATGTCCACAGCGGACTCAGCGCCGACCTTCTGGTTGTAAGCCATGGCGACGGAGGCGCCGATGGACTTGTAGTCCTCCTCCTTGGCGGAGAGGAACAGGGCGTTCCTGCCCTGGAGCGCCTCGGCCATGGCGCCCAGCAGCGCAGCGTCCTTCTCGGCGTTTTTGCAGCCCATGATCACCAGCGGCTTGGTCACAACCTCGGCCACCTCTTTCACCTGCGCCACACACTCCTCAACGCTCTTGTTGTGACCGTTGGGATCCGCGCCCTCAAAGTAGAGGCAGATGAAGGAAGCGCCTTCCACGGTCTCGGCCTTCCGGGCCATCTCAGCCATGGTGCTGCAGCCCTCATAGAAAGCCTTGAAGCCGGGCGCCTGATAGTTTTCCAGGCCCAGATCGGAGATCTCAATGCCGATCTTGGGCGCGTTTTCCATCGGCGCGTCGAAGGTGTAGAACGGCAGCACGTTTTCTCCGCCGATGACGATGCTCTTATCGCCGGTACCCAGCGTAACAGCATTGATATGGGCGGAGAACGCCTGTGCCTTGGGAACGAATGCCATAGTAAGTATCCCCCTTAAGAAATAAAAAATGTGTATTTAAAGATTGATATCTTTCATAATTTGATGGAGCGCCGTTTTGATCGGGGCGCTTTCGGGAAGTTTGGAACTGGGCTTTCCGTCGCAGTCGTACTCGTAGACCAGCTCGTCCTGCGGCAGGACGCCCGCCAGCTGCAGGCCATGCTTCTCAATCTCTTCCGCAACGCCTGCATTGAGCTGCCCGCCCGGAGCCCGGTTGACAATCAGCAGCATTTTCCCCGGCTGCAGATTCAGTTCGCCGACCATTTCGGCAATCCTGGCCACCGCCTGAATGCCGCGGCGGGAACAGTCGCTCACCAGCAGCATCAAGTCCACATGGGGCAGCGTCCCTCTGCTGATATGCTCCAGGCCGGCCTCATTGTCGATCACCAGGTAGCGGTAATTGTTCACATATTTATCCACCTGGGATTTGAGGACGCCGTTGACATAGCAATAGCATCCCTTGCCCTGGGTGCGTCCCATCACCAGCATGTCGAAATCCCGCTCTTCCACCAGAGCGTCGGAAAACTTCATTTCCGCGTAGTCCTGCTTGGACATACCGGCCGGAATGGTGCCCTTCAGCTCCGCTTGGGCCATTTCCTCGCGGATGGCGCCCAGCGTCGTGTCGACTTCGACGCCCAGCACCTCGTTGAGATTGGAATTGGCGTCGGCGTCCACCACCAGCACAGGGCCTTTCTTCTCCTGAATCAGGCGGTCGATCATCATGCCGCAGATTGTTGTTTTGCCGACGCCGCCCTTGCCGGCGACGGCAATGGTTTGTGTTGCCATTGGCGATTGCTCCTTTTCCTTGACACCGGGCCGAGCCCGGCACAGCGTCCGGCAGCCGCCGGGCGCTATGTAGCGCAGCTGCTCAGATCAGGTCGATCAGGCCGGACTCTTTCGCAATCCGCGCCACATCGTCAAACTTGTTCAGCGCGTACAGATGGATCCCGTCGATCCCGCAGGCGCGGTATTCGTCAATCTGACGAATGGTGTATTCAATGCCCGCCTCCTTGAAGGCCGCCTTCTTCTCCGCCGCATTGGCGTCAAACGGCTCTTTGTCGAAGGGGTTGGGGAAAATCCAGTATTTCGAAATCAGCTCGCACAGCTTGCGGGGCATCACGCAGCCGTTCCGGCTCAGCGCCATATTGATTGTGGCAGCCTGATCCAGGATGGGCATGATTCCCACATCCACCGGCATCCAGATCCCCGCGGCCCGGATGGCATCCAGCCAATAGCGGAACTGGTCCATATCCCAGCACAGCTGCGTCATAATATAATCGGCGCCGTTGTCCTGCTTCTGCTTGAGGAAGGCGATATCCGCCTCCAGGCTGCGGCAGGCGATATGGCCCTCCGGAGAGCCGGCCACCGCGATGGTGAACTTGTCACCGAACTCCTGACGGACAAACTTTACCAGCTCCGTGGCGTAGTGCAGATCGCCGCCGGTGCCTGTCCAGCCAAACGGCAGGTCGCCGCGAAGCGCCAGCATATGGTTGATCCCGTGATCCAGATACGTCTGCAGCTGCTCCCGGATACCGTCTTTGGTATTGCCGATGCAGGTAAAATGCGTCACAGGCACGCACTGGCCGTCTTCCTGAATTTTTTTGAGCACCTCCAGGTTTTTACCGACGTTGGTACCGCCGGCGCCATAGGTGCAGGAAATGTAATCCGGGCGCAGCGTATACAGCTGCTCCAGAACGCCGCCCGTGCCGCACAGCTTTTCCATGCCGGCGTCCGTCTTGGGGGGAAACACTTCAAACGAGAATGCCGCTCTTTTTTCAAAGATCTCGGAAACAGACATTGCAAAAGGTCCTCCTATCATTTTGGGTTCTTATCTTCTTTCCGCGCGTTGCCGCTGGACGCGGCCGGCGCACAAATTTACGCTTTGGCACAACTGTTATGGTATCATACACTGCCTATAAATTGCAAGGCATATTCTCGTGAAAAACGAAGAATTTCCAGGACAGTTGTCAGTCATCCAAGGGGGTAAACAGAAATTTCTGAAACATTCCCGCGCTCTCCACATAAATGCAGACCGCGCCTTCCGCCAGCGGCTGTATCTCCAGCCGGAGGTCACTCCCCTTGATTTCCCTGCGAACATAGGCTTCCGGATCCTCCGTTTCTATTTCGCTGAAAAACACGTCGCGCATCTGGTTGCGCGCACAGCTGTTGGAGATCTCACGGACCACTTCGTAATTCGGCACCTTCCCTCCCCCTTTCCGCAGCGCCCGCGCAGGAAAAAACCGCTGGCCGCGCCGGCATGGTTCCGGCGCGTCAGCGGTTTCCGTCAATCCTGCTTTGGGACAATAATAACCTTACCGTCAACCAAGTCAGCCATCTGAAGTTCCCCTTCAATGGTCACCTGGCGCTCCAGAATGTCCGTCAGAACGATCCGGCCGCCGTGAGATTCAATCCTCTGAACATTGCTCAGCAGCAGATTGTCATCGCCGATCTGATTACGGTAAACATTGGAAAGACACATGCCGCCCCCTCCTTTTTACTGGTGCTCCAGCGACGCAAGAACCGCAGAAAGCCGAAGGTTCCCCTTCTCAAAATCGCTGACCGCCTGCATCACCTGCTCAAAGGCCGCGTGATCCCCCAGATCGTCCAGCTTTTTTGCAAGCCCTGCCAGTTCGTTGGCGTGCTGGGTGTTGTGCCCGACCATATAGCGCATCAGCGCCAGCAGCTCGGCCCTGGGATCCTGCTGCTGGCCGCAGGAAGCGCAGTCCATATGCTCGCCGCAGTGGATGTGCCCGCCGCAGCCATGATCGTGCGCCTGCTCATGCGGGTGCGTATGGGGATGTTCATGATCCAGATGCATTTTGTATGCTCCTTTGACGCCCGGTTTCGGGCATTTGATTTTTTGATATTATACTACACAGCTGGGAATTTGTCAAAGGCCGCGTCTCTGCACAAGTGCTAAAAATATACGAAAAATATCCCCACGGGTGGGATATTTTGCAGAAAGAACGGAATTTTATGGAGAAAAACGCCGTTTTTCCCTTTGCGTTTTTCTGAAGGCTGTGCTATAATCCGAATCACAGAAACGCAGCGCCTGCGCCGCGCGCCGTAAGGAGTCAAAACCCATGGAACACGAACCTCTCCACAGCCACGCCGATCTGCACGCGCAAGGGATCGCGCACACGCACAGCAGAAGCGGCCATCCCCACGTTCATGAAAACACCAAGGCCGTGCTCAACCGCCTTTCCCGCGCCATCGGGCATCTGGAATCCGTAAAGAAAATGGTGGAAGACGGCCGGGACTGCTCGGAAGTGCTTGTGCAGATCGCCGCCGTCCGGTCCGCCATCAACAATGTGGGCAAGGTGATCCTGCAGGATCATCTCCGGCACTGCATTGTCGACGCCGTTGTTGAGGATGACGAACAGGCCATCGACGATCTCTGTCAGGCCATTGACAAGTTTGTAAAATAACCGCGGCCGCGGCGGAAATGATCCGGCCCGGAATTCCGCCGCCGTATTTTCTGCGGTTCGGCCGTGCGTCCCGCGCGGCTTTTTTGCCTTCCGGCCTGCAGGTGAAGCAGGCCGGCGTTTTATTTTTAGTCCCAATTCTTTTATGTGTTCCCGGCTCAAAGACTTGAATAATGGAGTGAATACAACGAATAAATGCCCAGAAGCGTCCAGAAATGGGCGCTTCTTTCTTTTGCACATAATATCTAATTTATGGTTCTATTTTTATAGCATATCGCCGAATTTGAGGTATCAAAATTTTTAATCAAAGAAAAGTTGTCGATACATTCAATTTGTGGGCGGTATGCGTCTGCCCGTCCTTTTGACCGTTCCCAAAACGCACCTGCTCTTTGCCCTAGTGGGGTGCCCTGTATATGCCTACACTCGGTCGGATTAGGGGGCGAACTTAAAAAACAAGAGTTCAAACCTAAATCTGGAGGCGTATACATTATGGAAAGGAAGCGTTACTTTCCGCTTGCAGCGTGCCTAAGCGGAGCAGACTTTGAGGATTGGGTGGTAGGGGCGCTTGAAAGATGCGGCCTCACTGCCGAACGGACAGGAAAGAATGACTGCGGCGTGGATATTATTGCGGAATACAAAGATGGGAAGAATATTCACCGTTTTTACATTCAATGCAAATTTTACAACAAGCCTCTCGGCAAGGCTCCGGTTCAGGAGATTTTTACTGGTACGGCCTTTCATCGGGGCGAGGGCGGCGGAAACCCAGTCGTTTTCACCAATAACTACATGACGAAAGATGCCAGAGTCTTTGCAAGGAAAATGGGAGTAGAGATCATCACAAAGACGGAAATTGATGAAATCGGAGAGGCGACCCGTCGTGGGATGGAGGGCAAGCCTATCCAGTATAGAGGTTTACTGGGTATCCTCATGGGTAAGGCGCTGAGAAGCTCAAAATACATCACCTCGGCCTTGAATGATGTGGAGGACGCACCGAAAGATAAGAACGAACTTCAACAACTCATCATCTCAGAATTTGACGAAGCGGAAGAATGTGTAAAGGAGGCGGCATATTTACAGCAAAGAGCAGCTCAATACCAACAAAGAGCGCTTGACATCCAAAAGCGGGTTATGTTGAGGAACATCACCCACGGTTGAAGGGCAAGCGCCAAAGATGGAGCGGGCGCAGAAAATTCCATGGAATGGGGTGTCCTTCTCATGTCCGAATTTTTCAGCGACATCATGAAGAACGGCGCCCTGGATAGTTTGACGGCTGACCAACTGGACGAACTGATACTCAGGGCGCAGGCAATAAGGTCGGAACAGGAAAATGACAAGGAAACGAAAAACATCAATGCGTGTCCACATTGTGGGAGCATCGCCATCAAGAAACACGGAACGACCACAAAGGGCAGTATCCGCATGATATGTAAGGACTGCGGCAAGACCTTCACACTGTCAGAAAATCCAAATACCAGACTTACCCGAAGTCAACTCTCCGCCTTGTTTATTGGCATCATCGAGAATATTCCTATTCGTCAGCTTGCGGAAAGGATGGGGGTCAGCCGGTCAACCGCCCACAGGCACAAAATCCAGATCGGAGACATCCTGTACCAGCGGATGGCAGAGAACTTGGGTGCGGTGGATGAACGGGGAAGGCCCTCATTAACCTTTGAAGGCATTACCCAATGTGACGAGTGGTACTGCCCGGTATCGTTCAAGGGCAAGCGTGACCCGGCCTTTTTCATCTGGAAACTCCGCAGATTTCCCCGGCACAACATGACTATGCAGGAGCAGGACGAATACCTGATGAAGCACGGTTTATGGGAGCAGGTCACAGCAATTCCCGGATATTTGCAGGAACTTCGGGACAATACCAAAACATACAAACGAGGTATTAGCAACGAGCAGGTCTGTATTATGGTAGCGGTAGACGACGAAAAGCAGATTATTGCCAAGCCGGTATCAGTAGGCCGTCTGGAAACCGATGATGCGCAAAAGCTGTTAGGCGGCAGATTACAGGGCAACACCACCCTTGTGACAGACAGCCATGGGGCCTACCCCTCATTAGCCAGGCAGGAGCGTGTGCGTCATGTGCAGATTCCCGCAGGGGAACACTCCAATGGCCCCTTTAACCTCGGCGCAGTCAACGGCATACACTCCCAAATAGAAAAGATGCTGCCGGAGAGCGGAGAGCGGCTCCCGGCCACCAAGTACCTCAATCAATACATGGCATTGTTCATCTGGTTATGGCAACACAAGGGCTTGCCGCTTGCAGACAAGGAGTTACTGCTTAAGCGCACCATCGCAGACAGTTACCAATATGCAGAGAATTATGATAAAATTAAGGCCAGACCATTAGACATCAACACCAAGGACGAGTTTCCTCTGGTGGTTTAAAAGACAAGCGGAGTAGTTGGAGGACACCCCTGAATACTCCCTTGCCTTGAAATAGACAAAGAAATATATTATGATGTAAATGGAACATTTTAGATAAATTTCTCGTCTATATCATAAAAACATAATGCAGATTGGAGGTACTTATTATGAGAAAACTTATTGCTTTAAGTTTAGCATTGATGATTCCCTTGTCTATGGTTGGTTGCAGTAAAGGTCAAGGTCATCCGATTGTCGCCTATATTGGTGAGGATATAACCAAAGTGGAGGTTATGCACTATATTGGCGGGCAAGAGTCGCAGTGGACCGCGACAGGAAACGATGTAGACAGTTTAAGAGGTTGGGTATCTGCACAGGAATATGAACTTGTTGAGTTTGAAGAAGGGCAATCTCCCGGTGACAGCGACGGTGGAGAAGTATACGATTTCATTCTGACAGAGAGTGATTATCCCGGCTTTTCCTATGTCATCAGTGGAGCGGATGAGTGCTATCTCCTGATTAAGAGTCATTGGTATTCTGTGGCTAATCCATCAAATCCACCCATAGAAGATTGACAAGCATCATAACGGGGGAAGGCAATCAAATCCTCGACCCCAAGGGGCAGACCACCCGTGCCCAGGCGGCGGCTATGCTGATGCGGTTCCTTGAGGATTGACGAACCAGCCGAAAGAAAACGCGGAGAGTGGGCAGGCCGAACAGCTTGCCCACTCTTTGTTTATCTATCAGGTAGTGCGATAGAATGAATAAATCTACATTCGGCCCAGCTAACTATACTTCGGGAACACAAAAGGGAATTGGGACTATTTTTAAAAAAATTTTATGATTTTCCCTATTGCTATTTTCTTCGCCAGCCGCTACAATGTGGCTGTAATCCAATGCTGCAGGGAGTAGAGACAGCGCGTCAAGTACCGGCTGGATGGGAGGTTGCCACCGGGCGAAGGAGAGTTCTCCGCGATGCTGTACTCGCAACCGCCTAAGCAAGAGGCCCAGTTTATCTTTGGGCTTAGCATTGCCGTACGAATATCCACCCCAACCTCCTCCAAAGAAATGGAGGCTTTTTTTATGCCAAAAAACACACCCAACGCCGCCGTAGCGGCAAAACCCGCCCGCCTGCTGTCCACCCGCACCCTGGCTTACTGCGCCATGCTGGCTGCCGTCCAGGTGGTTCTGGCCCGGCTGATCGTGCCCATGCCCGCTGTGGACACCCGCTTCTCCATTGAGGCGGTGCCTGTCTTCCTGGCCGGCGCTCTGTTCGGCCCGCTGGCCGGCGGTCTGGTCGGGTTCTGCGCCGACCTGGTCGGCTGCCTCTTCTCCGGCTTCGGCTACAACCCTATTTTCTCCGTCCCGCCGATTCTTTACGGCGTCTGTGCCGGTTTGTTCCGCTTTTATCTGGGACGGAAAACAAACTATCTCCGCATCCTGCTGGCGTTCCTGCCCGCCGTGGTGCTGGGCTCCTTTCTCTGGCAGAGCTTTGCCCTGGCCTATGTATACAACAGCGCCGGTGCGTTCTGGCCGTCTCTCCTGGCGCAGTTCCTCAAGCGGGGCGTCCAGTTCGGAATCACCATTTTTATCAATGCAGCCGTGACCACGCTGCTGTTTCAGTCCAAGGTGTTCCATCGGCTCGGCGTTTGGCCCCCGGCGCCCCGGAAGCCGCGGGGCGGCGCAGACGCCGGCTGACCCGGTTCCATAAACTCTTACTCGGAAGGAAGTCCGTTCCATGACTGTGCAGGAAGCACTCGCCTATATCCATTCCGTCTGCTGGAAAGGCAGCGTCCCCGGCCTGAGCCGGACCCGGGAACTGCTGCAGCGGATGGGAAACCCGGAAAAAAAGCTTCATTTTGTCCACATTGCCGGCACCAACGGAAAGGGCAGCACCGCCGCGATGACCGCCTCGATCCTGCAAAAAGCCGGATACCGCACCGGTCTTTACACCTCGCCGTACATTCACCGTTTTCAGGAGCGGATGCAGGTTGACGGCCGGGAGATCTCCGACGCAGACCTCTCCGCCATCACAGAGTTTGTAAAGCCCCATGCCGAAGCCATGTGCGACCACCCCACCGAATTCGAGCTGGTCAGCTGCATCGCTTTTGAATATTTCATGCGGCAGCAGTGCGACATCGTCGTACTGGAGGTCGGCATGGGCGGCGAACTGGATTCCACCAATGTCATCGGCACGCCGGAAGCCGCCGTCATCACCAACATCGGCCTGGACCATACGGAGTATCTGGGCAGCACCCTGGAGGAAATCGCTTCCGCCAAAGCCGGCATCATCAAGCCCGGCGGGGACGTCGTGATCTACCGCGCGCCGCCGTCAGTGGAGGCCGTACTGGAAGCGCGCTGCAAACAGGTCGGCGCCTCGCTGATCCGGGCGGATTTTGATGCGCTTCGCTCCGTTTCCCACGGGCTGGAGGGCCAGGTCTTCGACGCGGCAGGATTCCCCGCTCTGGAGCTCCCGCTGCTGGGCCTGCATCAGATGCGGAACGCCGCCGTTGTCCTGGCTGTGGTCGGCGTCCTGCAGGGGCGCGGGTACCACATCACAGAACAGCACGTCCGCGACGGGCTCGCCTGCGTCCGCTGGCCCGGCCGCTTTGAAATCCTGCGCCGCCGGCCGCTGTTCCTGGTGGACGGCGGACACAACCCCCAATGCATCGAGGCGCTGACGCAGAACATCCGGGATTATCTGGCAGGCCGCCCTCTGACGGTTTTAACCGGCGTCCTGGCAGACAAGGATTTCCATTGCATGTACGGCGGCATTGCGCCCTATGTCCGCCAGTTCATCACCGTCACGCCCGATTCCCCCCGCGCGCTGACCGCCGCGGATCTCAAAGCCTATCTGGAGCAGTTCGGAAAGCCTGTAACGGCCTGCGCCACCATTGAGGAGGGCGTATCGGAGGCCATCCGCCGCGCCGGCAGCGACGGCGTTGTGCTGGCCTACGGCTCACTTTACATGGTGGGCGCGATCCGCTGCGCGGCGGCGGAATAACCCCTGTGGAAAAGAGCTGAGAACCGTACCATGAAACGCCGAATCCAATGGATCACAACCACCGCCGTCCTCCTGGCGCTGCTGATCATACTCCAGGCCGCAACCAAGGCAGGCGGCCAGTTTCTGACCGGCTCCTGCGTCAACCTGGTGCTGGGCGTCGCCGCGCTGGCCGGCGGCCTGTGGTGCGGCGCCGCCGTTGCCGTTCTGTCCCCGTTTTTCGCCTTCCTTCTGGGAATCGGCCCGGCCCTGTTTCCCCTGACGCCGTGCATCGCGCTGGGGAACCTGGCGTTCGTGCTGGTGCTGGCGCTGCTGCCGGCGCCGAATCGGAAGCGTCCTACGCTCCGGGGCTACGGCGCCGTGGGAATCGCTGCCGCCGCCAAATGCATCATACTCTGGCTGGTGATTGTACAGCTGGCATTGCCTGCGCTGGGCCTGCCGTCTCAGCAGGCTGCCGCGCTATCCGCCATGTTTTCGTGGCCGCAGCTGGTTACAGCGCTCGTCGGCGGCTGTCTTGCAGCCGCCGTCGCCCCTCTGCTGCGCAGGGCGCTCCGGTACGGCAGAACGGCGGAATAACGGCGCAGCTGCCGAACAGCCATCCAGATTACAGCCGGAACGGTGCTTGCGGAAAGCGCCGTTCCGGCTTTTTTGTCCGGTTCCGGCCGGATCCGCGGCGTCCTGCACTGCGGATTTTTCAATGCAATGTCCCCGGTGGAGGCGGCTCATGGTGATCAGATCACAGAACCTGCAGAAAATCGGGTTATAATAAGAAAAAAACACAGGGAGGTACCCATATGAGATTCAAGGACAAGGTCGTTGTCATCACCGGCGGCAGCCGCGGAATCGGGCTTGCCACTGCCGAACGGTTTTTACAGGAGGGCGCCAGGGTGATTCTCACCGCAAGCACAGAGGCGACGGCCGCCAGAGCGGCGGAGCGGCTTCAGGTGGCGTACCCGGACGCTGCGGTGGAAGGGATCAGCCCCAACCTGGCCAGCCTGGATTCTGTCCGCGCTGCATTCCAGGAGGTCTTCACCAGATACGGCCGCATTGATATTCTGGTCAACAACGCCGGTATTTCTGAAAGTACGCCGTTTACGGAATATACGAAGGAAACGTTTGACCGGGTTATGGATCTGAACGTGAAAGGCGTTTTCAATGCGTCCCGCGCCGTGGTTCCGTTTATGGAGTCCCAGGGCGCAGGCGTGATCCTCTCCACCTCATCCATGGTCAGTATTTACGGGCAGCCCGGCGGCGTCGCCTACCCTGCCTCCAAATTCGCCGTCAACGGATTGACCGTTTCCCTGGCCCGCGAATTGGGCCCCAAGGGGATCCGCGTCAACGCCGTGGCCCCCGGCATCACAGAGACCGATATGATGAAGGCGGTCCCCCAGGAGGTTCTTGAGCCCCTGGTCAGGCAGATCCCCCTGCGCCGTCTCGGGCAGCCGGAGGACATCGCCAATGCGTTTGTATTCCTGGCCTCGGACGAGGCCTCCTATATCACCGGCGTGATCCTCAGTGTGGACGGCATGGCCAGAACCTGAAACAGCGCCAGGGCGGCTGCAGGCCTGCAGCCGCCCTTTGCTTTGCAGAGGCCGTGCAGCCGGCCCGCCCCCTGTCCCCCCGGAATGTGACAATATCACAGAACAGCTCCGGTTTGGCGGATAGAATAGAGCCATAAAACAAACAAGGAGGACAACAATATGTCTGCCATCAATGTTACTCAGGAAACCTTCCATTCGGAAGTCATGCAGTCCGACAAGCCCGTCCTTCTGGACTTCTGGGCGCCCTGGTGCGGCCCGTGCCGCATGGTGGTGCCTCTGGTGGAGGAAATTGCCCGGGAGCGCCCGGATATCAAAGTGGTGAAAGTGAATGTGGATGAGGAGCCGGGGCTGGCGGCGCAGTTCCAGGTCATGAGCATTCCCACGCTGATGGTGATCAGGAATGGGACCGTCACCAGCCAGGCCGTGGGGGCACAGCCCAAGGCGCAGATCCTCGCCATGCTGTAAGGAGGGCTGCAGATGGGATTTTTTGATCGTTTGCGCAGCCCGGACATCAATCAGGGCGTAGCGGAACAGCGCGCTGCGGAGGGCAGCCTCCTTCTGGATGTGAGAACGCCGGAGGAATATCGGGAAGGGCATATTCCCGGCAGCAGGAACGTCCCTCTGCAGGCCATCGGGAATGTCCGGCAGCTGGCCGGCGATCCGGATACGCCCCTGTTTCTCTACTGCCACAGCGGCGCCAGAAGCCGGCAGGCTGCGGTGGCCCTGCAGGGCATGGGATACCGGAAGATCCGAAACCTTGGCGGAATTACCGCCTACCGGGGAAAGGTGGAGCGCTGAATGAAAGTTGTCATCGTAGGCGGCGTGGCGGGCGGCGCCACCGCCGCGGCCCGCATCCGAAGGCTGGATGAGCAGGCGGAAATCACAGTGTTCGAACGCAGCGGCTACGTCTCCTACGCCAACTGCGGCCTGCCCTATTATATCGGCGGCGTCATCGAAGACCCGGAGGAGCTGACGCTGCAGACCCCGGAAAGCTTCCGGCAGCGCTTCCGGATCTCCGTACAGGTCCGCCACGAGGTGACCGCCATCCATCCTGAACGGAAAACCGTCACGGTGAAGGCGCTGGAAACCGGCCGCGTGTTTGAGGAGCATTACGACAAGCTCCTGCTCTCACCCGGCGCCGTCCCGGTGCAGCCGGATCTCTCCCATGTCGGCTCTGACCGGCTGTTCACCCTGCGGACTGTGGAGGACATGCTGCGGATCCGCCGGTTTATCGACAGCGCGCACCCCAAATCCGCAGTTCTGGCCGGCGGCGGCTTCATCAGCCTGGAGCTGGCGGAAAATCTGACCGAACTCGGAATTGCAGTCACCATTGTTCAGCGGCCCAGGCAGCTGATGAATCCGTTTGACCCGGATATGGCGGCCTTCCTCCAGGCCAAACTGCGGCAGAAAGGCGTCAGGCTTCTGCTGGGCAGTTCCGTGGAAGGGTTCCGCAGCCACAACGGAGCGCTCCGCGTGCTTCTGCAGGATGGGCCGGCTCTGGAGGCCGATATGGCGGTCCTGGCCATCGGCGTTGTCCCGGACACCCATCTGGCCCGGGAGGCCGGCCTGGAGCTGGGAATCAAGGGCAGCATTGTTGTAAACGACCGGATGGAGACCTCCGTTCCGGATATCTATGCCGTAGGCGACGCCGTACAGGTCTCCCACAGCGTCACCGGTAGCCATGCCCTGATCTCCCTGGCGGGCCCCGCCAACCGGCAGGGGCGCATTGCGGCCGACAACATCTGCGGCGGCGACAGCCATTACCGCGGCAGCCAGGGCAGTTCAGTCATCAAAGTGTTTGATATGACCGCCGCCGTCACCGGCATCAACGAGCAGGCCGCTGGCCGCGCCGGTATCCGTTTCGACAAGGTCTATCTCTCACCGGCCAGTCACGCGGGCTATTATCCCGGCGGCACAACCATGACCATGAAGGTCCTCTTTGAACAGGGATCCGGCCGCCTGCTGGGCGCGCAGATCGCAGGCTATGACGGCGTGGACAAACGGATTGACGTGCTGGCCGCCGCCATCCACGCAGGAATGACCGCACAGGAACTGAAGGATCTGGACCTCGCCTATGCGCCCCCCTATTCCTCTGCAAAGGATCCGGTCAATATGGCCGGCTTTCTGGCTGACAACCTTGCCCGCGGCCTCCTGCAGCAGTTCTTTTATGAGGATTTGGAGCACCTTCCCCGGGACGGCAGCGTAACCCTGCTGGATGTCCGCACCCCGGAAGAGTATGCCGCCGGACATATCGACGGCTTTTTCAACCTCCCTCTGGACAGCCTGCGGGAACATCTCCGGCAGCTTGATCCTGCCAAAAAGGCATATGTAATCTGCCAGAGCGGCCTGCGAAGCTATCTCGCCTGCCGGATCCTGGCGCAAAACGGAATCGACTGCTTCAATTTTTCCGGCGGCTTCCGGTTTTACCGGATGCAGGCGGAGGAAGCGCCTGCCGCACGGCAAAGCCGCCCCTGCGGAATGGAGCCATAATGCGGAAGGGACGCCAGGCATCTGGCGTCCCTTCCGCATTATTCAGCAATGGCCGCCAGCCTGTCCCGATCCAGAATTTCGACAGCGCCGCGGCTTAAGGCCACGATCCCCTCATTCTGAAAGTAACGCAGCATCCGTGTCACCACCTCCCTGGGATTCCCCAGGTGGTTTCCAATGGTCTCATGGGTGGTCCTCAGCACAGGGCTCCCTTCCAGTGCGGACTCTTCCAGAAGGAACGCTGCCAGGCGCTTGTCAAAGCTCTTCCAGAGAACCTGCTCCATCAGCCACATCACATCGGAAAACCTGCCGGCCATCACTTCGTTGGTATACCGGGATACTGCGCCGGATTTCTCCATCAGCGCCTGATACAGTTCCGCCGGGATCAGCCAGAACAGGGTATCCTTTTCCGCCTCCACAGTAATCTCAAACTGGATGCTGTTCAGCATGCAGGAGGCGGAAAACAGGCACAGATCCCGGTCAAACAGCCGGTACAGCGTGATTTCCCTTCCCTCATCCGACAGGATGTAAGCCCGCAGCTGCCCCGCCCCCACCAGCAGAAGGCCGGTACAGTTCACGCTTCCGTTGTGGAGTATGGTTCCCTTCTCCGCTTTCCGGAGCACTGCATGCTGCTGCAGAAGCTGCCGGTGGGCGTCGCTGAGCTGATTCCAAACGGGGAAGAAAGCAGAAAAATCCATGGTACCCCTCCTCTTGCGCCGTCATCCGGCGCACCTGCAGGGAAGCGGCTTCGCAGCTTCCGTCCTCTCAAATCTCCCGGCGGCCCTCCAGCGCCCGAAGCAGCGTGATTTCATCCGCATACTCCAGCTGGCTGCCCACGGGGATCCCATAGGCCAGGCGGGTGACGCGAACCTCCATCGGCCGAAGCAGCCGCGAAAGATACATGGCCGTGGCTTCTCCCTCCGTGTCCGGATTGGTGGCCATGATCACCTCCCGGACATCGCCCTGCGCCACGCGGGACAGAAGCTCCTTCACCCGGATATCGTCCGGCCCCATATGGTTCAGCGGGGAGATCACGCCGTGCAGCACATGGTACACCCCCTGAAACTCCCGCGCCCGTTCCATGGCGATCACGTCCTTCGGCTCAGCCACCACACAGATCACGCCGTGATCCCTCTGCTCGTCGTCACAAATGGAACAGAGATCGCGGTCCGTCAGATTCTGACAGACCGGGCAGGTCCTGACCGTGCGCTTGGCGTCGGTAATGGCCGCCGCAAACGCCTCCGCTTCCTCATCGGGCATACTCAGAATCGAAAATGCCAGCCGCTGCGCCGTCTTGCTGCCAATCCCCGGCAGCCGGGCAAACTGTTCGGTCAGCCGCTCCAGAGCGGCAGGAAAATACCGCATCTTACAGCAGCCCGTTCAGGTTCAGCCCGCCGGTCAGCTTCGACATGGAAGCCGCAGAGTCGGCTTCCGCCGTACGCATGGCTTCGTTCACCGCCGCGATCACCAGATC
>JAHZEF010000037.1 GCA_019422005.1 Clostridiales bacterium | reverse complement strand
ATGAATATGCATATTGGAGACAAACAGGAAATGACTCCAGATATAGAGCGACTGATTACAATGATTCGGAATAAAGAAATTGTATTGTGGGCTGGAGCGGGCCTATCACTATATGCAGGGTATCCTTCAGGAAGCGCATTTTGCGAAATTATCTGCAATGCAGCTAAGACAGCAGATGACAAGCAGATTTTATCAAAGCATAAAACTGTCCTCATGAATGTTGCTGAGGAATTTGAGCAACTTTATTCTAGAGATGAGTTGATTTCCTTAGTATCTGCTTATTTTGATAAGACGCCCAGTATAAATCCTTATGCACATTATTTGTGTACGCAGATACCGCAGATTGATACAATTATAACGACAAACTACGACCACTTATTTGAATATGTATATGGAGATAATCTCAGAACCGTGGTAGGAACTCAATACAAAGCCACTGGTAAAGAGCCAGTAGTTTTGTACAAGATACACGGGGACTCATCCGACGGCACATCCCTCGTCCTTACGAGTAAAGACTATGCCAAATTTTATGAGGGACTTAGTTCTCTGGTGTGGAGTAAACTGAAAGTCATCCTAGCAGAACATTCAGTTCTCTTTATTGGATACTCTCTTGAAGACAAGAATATTGAGGATATTTTTGAAAAGGTATTAACTCAGGTCGACACTTCAAAATCGGAATTCTTTATTGCTGTTCCAAGTCTAGCAGAACACAAACTTCGTCATTTCAATACCATATGTAAAACAACACACCTACCTATTGACGGTGAAAAGCTATTGAATCTTATAGAAAAAGCAGTTAGAGAGAATATTGTGTTTGATGCGATTGATAAGAAAATCAGTATTGATCAAGCACAAGCTGTTACACACCAATATGGTGTCGAGCCAACATGGAAGTTAACGCCTCATGGTAGTTCTACTGAAATAGAAATTGAGAACTATGTTACAAATCCATTTCATGCGTTGCTAAAGATTAACGGAGCGCACATAAGCTCTACCGAGGAAACATATTTACAAATCGAGCGATTTATGGATGATTGTGACTGTCGAGAAATGTCGCTACCATCTGAGTCTTTGAAGCTGTTCGAACAAATTAATGGAATCAATATTCCTAAAAAGAATCTTATTAAGGGAAGAAAGCCCGAGGTTGTTAGAATTGAAAAGCCAGAACAAACTGACAAAGTCATTTTGACAGTTAATGGTGACCAAGTTTACGCAGACTCAATAATGTTACGGTCTTTCTGGGGCAATAAGCGCAAACGGGTCACAATAGAGTTTCCTAGCATAAATATTTCTTTGGTGTACGAAAAGAATGCTATTACTGCTACGCTTTCTTTTGCCAAGAAGCATTCCGTAAAGAGTACATTAAAAGACCTTTCCGTTTTAGCACTATGGAATGCAGGTTCGCCTTTAGTTTTTTCGCATAAAGTAGACGGACAGTTGAAGCCTGTTCTTCAAATACCGAGTGTTAAAGGCACGCCCGTATGTATTGAAACAACATCATTTATCAATGAAAATCTGGAATTTTATCAACTAATTTTAAAAACAGAAGAATATTTGGGTGAGGAATTCTCAATTCCTGATACTCTTTCCGAGAATGATAGAAATGCAGTAATAAAAGTCCTATCTGCTTTTGAAGAAGTAGAGGTTGGAGATATTTTGAACCTGAACTTGTCGTTGAAATGTGATCCACAATTGTACGAACTGCTTAGTGTGCCCTCCAAGCAGTCAATAGGAGTAATCGAAAGCGATGAAGAACAAGTATGCCTATTTGGTCATAAATATGTTATTAAAGAACAAAAGATCAGCATTATATCTCCGGTCATAGAGAATGTTGAAGAAGTGAAAACTGCACTTTCACAGGGGAAAGAAGCGATTGCAAAAATTGTGAGTTCTACCGGAAGCAAAATTATGAGGTGCAAACTCTAATCAATTATCATTTAGCCCAAACTGAATTAACCCCAGCTTTTTCTTATACAACTGCTCATACTTCAAGACCTCTTTCCTGTCTCTCTTGATGGGAAACACCTCCAGAATAGAATATTGAAAGTGATTGCAATACTCAGCATCGGCGGCGATGAGCTCCACAAGGCGCTTGTTGCCGCCGTGTTTTGTCCGGGCGTACTCACTCCAGCGGCCCCAGATACCGCTCTGTTCTCCGCTGGCGGAGCCGACATAGTGCTTACCTGTTTTGGTATCTGTAATGAGATACACTCCGGCCACGGCGGACAGCTTTTCTTCCCATTCCTTATAGGCTGCCTTGTTGTATACGATTTTGCGGAGCGCTTTATAGGACAGCAATACTTTGTCATAGCTGATAAAGCTGATTTCGGATACGGCAGGGCGAATGGCCAGCAACTCTTTCTCGGTTGTTCCGTTCTGGCACCAATTGATAGTTCCCTTGCCCCAGTCAATCACAAGGCGGTCTTTCAAATCAGCAAGCAGGTCTGTTCTGGTCAGCTCGTAAATGACAGAGGTGGAAGGGCTCATACTCCTGTCCGGTGTGAAGTCCTCCGGTAGTTTGGCTCTATTATAGGGTACAAAACCGCCTACCTGATAACACCCCTGAAAGACACCATTTGTCCCCTCTGTCCCCAAGAAGCTGATGACCGTGTCGCAGTTCTTGAAGCGGGTGGGGGGATTGGATAGACTGGTAAAGCTCCAAATACCCATGTGCGTAGTTCTCAGCCACCACTTCATTCGTCAGGTTATGGCGGATGAACTTTGTCAGCAAAATTTACCTCTATAACGACAAAATGACTGTCCTGTACAATACACAGGACAGCCATTCTGATGTGACCATTGACGATTTGAGTTCGTCTAGGGTCGCTTTGGTGGAGGCGGCGGGAGTTGAACCCGCGTCCGAAAGCAGCTTGACAGGAACTTCTCCGAGCGCAGTCATTTCTTTACATTCCCTTACCGCAGCGGGAAATGACACCCTTTACGGCTTGGTAGCTTCATGATTCATGGTATGGGCAAAGCTTACCATACGCACGTGCACCACTCATCGACGCCCCAGCCCGGCTCGTGGTCCTTCCGGGTGGGACGGGCGCCTAATTAGGCAGCCAGGGCAACTTGATTGTTGTCAGTTAAGTTTAAAAAAGTACCCGTTTTATAGAGGCCAGGCGCCTCTGCTCGCTATTCCAGCCTCACTGCCCCCGTCGAAACCGGTACGCCCCCAGAATGCCTGCCGCCGGAGACGGCAGGTAACGGATCCGGAAAATCAGGGGATAAGGCATTTTATCATGTTTTGCAGAAATGTCAAGCGAAACTTGACATAGATGGGATCGAGGGCCAAAGCGGCTATACCTTTGCCAGCTTTACCATCACGGCAGCGGGAAGAAGCTTGGACAGCACCCGGTACAGCTTATACAGGGCGCGGGGCGTATACATCGCCCTACCGCGCAGGGCGGCTTTCAGCGCGCCGGCGGCAACCTGATCGGGGCTGCAGTAAGGCAGCCGGGAGAACGTCTTGGAATTTCCGCGGATCCCGCCGGTTTCCAGGAAATCTGTTGCCATCGGCCCCGGACAGACTGCCGTAACTGAGATATTTCTTGTCAGGAGTTCTTCCCGAAGTCCGCGGCTGAAGGCGGTGACGTAAGCTTTTGAGGCGCTGTAGACGGTCATGCGCGCCGTGGGGCAGAAAGACGCAATGGAAGAAATGTTGATGATATGGCCGCCTTCCTGCAGATAGGGGGGAGACAGATTGGTGACCAGAGACATGGCGCGGATGTTGAGCTCCGTCATGGCTGCAATCTGATAGGCAGGGCTGCCGCCGACCTCGCCCAGATAACCGCAACCGGCGTTGTTGATCAGAAGGGAAATCCGGACGCCGCCCTCGGCAAGCTGCTCCCGCAGCGCGCCGAAGGAAGCAGGATCATACAGATCCAGACAGATGGCGCGGAGCACTTTGCCGCCGCAGGCGGCGGTCAGATCTTCGGAAACGACCATATTGCGGGAAAGAAGCCACAGTTCGTCCAGTTCCGGCATGGCCGCAGCGGCGGCAACCGTCAGGGCGCGCCCCAGCCCTTTGGAAGCCCCGGTGATCAATGCGATGTGCTTCATGGTTACCTGTGGTACGGATCCGCCAGCTTTTCAGGTTCAGGGAAGGTTTGCCCCCTGGTATCCACGGTGACGGTTTTGATTTTCTGCTCCGTTTTGGGACGGTCGTTGCGATCTGTGGAGACGGCGGCAATGGCATCGACAACCTCCATACCGGAGAGCACCTTGCCGAACGCAGCGTATTGGCCGTCCAGAAATTCGCCGTCGGCATGCATGATGAAGAACTGGCTTCCGGCGGAATCGGGAGACTGCGCGCGGGCCATGGAAAGCACGCCGCGCTTGTGGGAGAGGCCGTTGCTCACGCCGTTGAGCTGGAATTCCCCCTTGATGCAGTAACCGGGGCCGCCCATACCGGTACCCTGCGGGCAGCCGCCCTGGATCATGAAGCCGGAGATGACGCGATGGAAGATCAGGCCGTCATAAAAGCCTTTGGATGCCAGGGAGAGGAAGTTGCGGACAGACTGCGGAGCAGTTTCCGGGTACAGTTCGCAGACAATCCTCCCGCCGTCCTGCATTTCGATGGTTACAATGGGATGTTCCATAATTTAATGATTCCTTTCTTTTAGGGCTCTGTCCATTTGGCGCCTGGCGTCTTTCCGGGCGGCGGCGTCCCGCTTGTCGTAAAGCTTTTTGCCCTTGCACAGCGCGATTTCCACCTTGACGCGGGCATGCCTGAAATAAACGGACAGGGGGATCAGCGAGTAACCGTCCTGCTTGATCTGGCTGTAAAGCCGGTTGATTTCCCGCTTGTGCATCAGCAGCCGGCGGGGACGCATGGGATCTTTATTGAAAATGTTGCCCTTTTCATAGGGGCTGATATGCATTTGGCGCAGCCAGACCTCGCCGTCCCGGATGGAGCACCAGGCGTCCTTCAGGTTCAGCGTGCCCTGACGAATGGATTTGACCTCAGTACCGGCCAGTTCGATACCGGCCTCGAAGCGCTCTTCCACGAAATAGTCGTGAAAAGCCTTTTGGTTTCGGGCTGCGACCTTGACGCCCTTTGCCTCCATTGGATTCACCGTCCTTTGCGGAGCTATTATAACACAAGTTTATCCAAAAAGAAACTGTTCCAATGCATCTGCCGTTTTGAAATAAAAGGTGCCGTTTCTGCGCAGATAGGACTCGATCTCCGGAAGGTCATGGCTCCAGCCGGCTCCGGCAAAGGGGACCCCGCAGGCAGCCGCCATATCACAGCCGGGGCGGAGATCGTCGACCATCAGAATCTGCTGCGGAGGCAGCCGGAGGCGGCGCATTGTCTCCAGCAGCGGATAGGGATGCGGTTTGCGCTGATCCTCCGGCAGTTCCCAGCCAAAAATCAGGTCGGGTTCAAAGCCCAGCTGCTCCCGGTAATCCCGCAGAATATTTTCCCGGCAGGAATGGGAGATTACCACCAGCCGCCCGCCCAGCGCGCGGTGACGGCGGAGCAGCCGGTCAAAGCCGGGATAGAGGGGCGGCATATGCTGCATGGCATACTGCAGCCATTGCCGGTACAGCCAATCCTGCTCCTGCGGGGTCAGCTGCCAGATGTCGTCCATCAGAGCCTGAAAGCCCGGGGAAAAATTCCAAAGGGCAAACTGCTCCAGGGTGAAGTCCAGACCGGGCCGGAGCTGGGCTGCAGCCCGGCGGACCGCCGGATAATTGACCGTGGGGGTGCTGCGGACCACGGTATCGTCGTGATCCAGCGCAAGACATTGAAATTTCAGCATAGGCGTCTCCCGGTTTCGAACAATTCAGTTTGCCGGGGGGGCCGCCGGCGGCAAAGCCTGACGGATGGAAGTACGGAGGAACCCCGCCACCTGCCTGCGCGGGCGGCTTCCCAAAGGCTCCTGCCGGCCCCGCTCTTGATTTTACCAGAAAAAGGGCCGGGATACAAGCGCTCACGGCTGCAGAAATCCCGGAAACCGTGTGACAGACGGCTTCCGGGAGCGGGAATGAACCAAAAGGGCGGAACGCGCCGGGGACCAACGGCCCCGGCGCAGGGGATTACCGGTTTTTGAGCTGAAGGTCGAATTCCTCCATGTAAGCTTTTTCCTGCTCTGTGAATTTCCGCAGCGTATTGATGGTTTCGCCTCCATGGAATTTACGGTCCTCCACATCCTCGGTGGTACCCATGACGGTAATGTTCAGCTGACGGTGCCGGGCGCGGACATGGTCCCAGTCGATAAAGTAGATATGGGCAAACTCGCCGCCGTCCAGAACGCCGTCCTTGATGGTCATGGTTTCACTGCGCCCGAAAAATACGGAGCGCAGGTGGCCGTCCGTGTTCATGCTGGTGTGATTCCCGGGTTCCTCCACATAGCGGCCGAACTGGGCATGGATCGGGCCGGGATGGCGGTACTGGTGCTCTTCGGCAAAGTCGGGAATCATTTTGCGCATGATATCCAGCAGATCATGCTGCAGGTACTCCAGGTCGAAAGAATCGATGTCGTGGGAGCACTCCTGAATCATGACGGAACACGTGGTGTGGTGTGATGCAATGCAGACAGTTCCGTTTTTTACACCGGATGCCTGTACGATTTCCATGACTTCCTTTGAAACGTCGTGAAACGTGGGGATCCAGCCTCTGGACTGCAGTTCCAGTTCTTTTTGATAAACCTTGAATTCCATAACGTATGTCCTCCGATTGACCCATGTCGCAGTTTTACAGCGATTTGCGAACCTGCTGTATACGGTTATTATAAAAATTGAAAATAATATTGTCAATATTATTTTCTTAATTGTTTCTATTTATTTTCTTTTTAGAAAGAGGACTTGGGACGCAAAAATGCAGGACGGCCGGCTTCTGCCGGCGGCGGCGCAGCCGGCCGCCTGTTCCGGCCCAGGGAAGCGAGGCGGGCAGCTTCCAAAAATCCGCCCCCTCTGCATCCGGCAGAGGGGGCGGAGCCTGGGAAAACAGGGGGAAGGACGGGGGCTGCCATGAGGGGGCGGAGGCGGTTTGGGCAGCAGGGCGCTATACGCCGTTTCCGCGGCCGCTGCGCCGGCGGGAACGCCTGCGCCCGTCCGCAAAAGCTACCACACGGCCGGGGACCGCCGGCGTCCCGGAGCGGATTTTGCGGGAAGGCTGCCTGGGAACTTCGGGAGCAGGGGAGGCCGGCTTCACAGTGGGCGCCGGAGGGGCCTGCCGGGAAACGGCCGGCTGCGCGGCCGCGGGCTGTTTCTTCGCGGTTCCGGGCGGGCGCTGGGGACGCGCGGCCTTCGGCGTGGGCTCCAGAATTTCCATGGGCCACGGATGCTGCTCCACAACGGGGATGTGCCTGCCGATGAGTTTTTCAATCTCCTTCCGGTATGCAAGCTCATCGTAGTTGCAGAAGCTGATGGCAAGCCCGCTGCGGCCGGCGCGCCCGGTTCGCCCGATCCGGTGGACGTAGGTCTCCGGCACATTGGGAAGGTCATAGTTGATAACCAGCGGCAGCTCGCTGATGTCAATTCCCCGGGCTGCGATATCGGTGGCGGCGAGCACCCGGATTTCACCGCTTTTAAAGGCGTTGAGCGCCTTGACGCGGTTGGTTTGGCTCTTGTTCCCGTGGATGGCCATGGCGGAAATCCCCGCCTGGCCCAGCTCCCGCACCACACGGTCCGCCCCATGCTTGGTGGCGGTGAATACCAGCACGGTCTGCTCCTGCCGCTGCTCCAGCAGCCATGCCAGCAGCCGTTTTTTGTTGGGCTTGTCCACCTGGTAAAGACGCTGCTCAATGGCTTCAACCGTGGAGGACTGCGGCGTCACCTCCACGCGCACCGGGCGCTGCAGGATCTGCCTGGACAACTCTGCGATTTCCTGCGGCATGGTGGCGGAAAACAGCAGCGTCTGCCGGCGCTGCGGCAGCCGGGCGATAACCTTGCGGACATCGTGGATGAACCCCATGTCCAGCATCCGGTCGGCTTCATCCAGAACGAAGGTCTCGATGCGGCCCAGGTCGATATAACCCTGGCTGCAGAGGTCATTGAGCCGGCCGGGGGTTGCCACCAGCACGTCCACGCCGCGCTGAAGCGCCTCCACCTGGGGCGTCTGCCCGACGCCTCCGAAAATGACAGTGCTGCGGATCGGCAGATATTTGCCGTAAAGATCAAAATTGTCCCGGATCTGGAGCGCCAGCTCCCGGGTAGGCGTCAGAATCAGCGCGCGGATGGGTTTGTGGGATTTGTCCACGCGCTTCTGCAGCCGCTGAAGGATGGGGATGGCAAAGGCCGCGGTTTTGCCGGTGCCGGTCTGGGCGCAGCCGATCAGATCGCGCCCCTGGAGTACGGGGCCGATGGCCGCCGCCTGAATGGGAGAGGGCTGCGAGTATCCCATGTCAGATACCGCCCGCAGCAATGCGGGCAGCAGGTTTAAATCTTGAAATGTCATATGATTCCTTTATTCCTGTTATTTGCCGTTGTTCAGCATGGATCCAGTATACCACAAACCGGGCAGGAAAAGCAAATCTCATCCGGCGGCGGCTGTAAGGCTGATTTCCGGCCGCGTGTTCTTGACAAAAGCACGCGGCAACGGTACCATACATTATAATCACCACAGATGCGGCGGTAAGGAGCGTGCCAAATGAAGCAGTGTATGGATTCAGAGAATCTGCATCGCAGATTGAAAAAGATTATCGGACAGGTTCAGGCAATTGACAGAATGATTGATGAAGATGTTCCCTGTGAAGACGTCCTTTCTCAGCTGAACGCTGCCAAATCTGCGCTGCACAAATGCGGCCAGGTTGTTCTGGAGGGGCATATCAAGCATTGTGTCCGGGACGGAATTGAACATGGAGACGCAGAAAAGACCATCGAAGGGTTTACCAAGGCGGTGGAACGGTTTTCCAACATGGGCTGAAAAACTTCTGCATCAGGCGGCCGATCCCCGGCCGCCTGATTTCTTGCTGCTTGACAACATATACCCGTATAGGTATAATGTGCCTGTACAGAATCCGGGATTGAAAAGAGGGGGTTTCTATGAACGCATGGAGGGAACGGCTGGAGAAATGGCTTGCCTTCGGCGGAATCAAAAAGGATATCGTGTTCCTATGCCTGTCCGGGGCCGCATTGATCCTCAGCCTGCTTCAGGTTCGGCTGTTTTCTTTTGATTTTGCATGGGTTGCCATTGTATTCTGCGGCGTTCCGATTGTTCTGGAGGCTGCGGTCGGCCTGGTTACGGCGTTCGATATCAAGGCGGACGTGCTGGTATCCCTGGCCCTGGCAGCGTCCGTCTGGATCGGGGAAGACTTTGCTGCCGGCGAGGTGGCTTTTATTATGCAGCTTGGCGCGCTTCTGGAGGAAGTGACTGTGGCGAAGGCGCAGGCCGGCATTGAAAAGCTGGTGCATCTGACGCCGCAGACCGCCAGGGTACTGACAGACGGGAAAGAATCTGTCATACCGGCTGAGGAGGTCCGGGTGGGGGACAGGCTGCGCGTGCTGCCCGGAGAAAGCGTTCCGGTGGACGGCGTCATCCTGTCCGGCCGGACGTCGGTCAATCAGGCGGTTATGACAGGAGAATCCCTTCCGGTGGACAAGGCGGCGGGGGACGAGGTTTCCAGCGGCACGGTGAACCAGTTCGGCGCGTTTGAGATGCGGGCCGTGAGAGTGGGAGAGGACAGCTCCATCCAGCGCATGATCCGGCTGGTACAGTCGGCGGATGCCGGGAAGGCAAAGATTGTGAGGCTGGCTGACCGCTGGGCCACCTGGATTGTTGTGATTGCCCTGACGGCAGCGGCCCTGACGTGGATGATCACGGGGCAGATCATCCGGGCGGTGACCATCCTGGTGGTATTTTGCCCGTGCGCCCTGGTGCTGGCGACACCGACCGCCATTATGGCAGCGATTGGGAACGCGGCCCGGCACGGGTTCCTGATCCGCGCCGGCGACGCGCTGGAACGCCTGGCCGGAACGAATGTTCTGGCGTTTGACAAGACCGGAACGCTGACCTGCGGGAGGCCGCGGGTAGTGGCTGTTGTACATACCGGGGAAACGTATGATGAAGAGGCGCTGTATTGGTTCGCAGCCTCTGCAGAGCAGCTTTCCGAGCACCCTCTGGGCAGGGCGATCACAGCGTCTTACCGGCAGGCCGGCGCGCGGCCGCCGGCGGCCGCGGAGGCGTTTCAAATGATTCCGGGACGCGGCATTTCCGCACGGGTCGCGGGAAAGCAGGTCCTTGCGGGCAGCGCGGAGCTGCTGCGGGAGGCCAAAATCGGAGGGATTCCCTCCGCCGGGGCGTATCTGCAGCAGGGATGCAGCGTGACCTATCTGGCGATAGACGGGCAGGCGGCCGGATATCTGGTGCTTGCGGACACGCTGCGCGGGGACAGCGCCGGCATGGTCGCCCGCCTGACGGCGCTGGGCGTGCAGCCGGTACTGCTCACCGGCGACCATGAAAATGCTGCCCGCAGCATCGCAGATCAGCTGCACATCCGGGAGGTACGGGCAGAGTGCCTTCCGGAGGACAAACTGCGGTTTATTGCAGACGGCCAGAAGGCCGGAACTGCGGTCTGCATGATCGGCGACGGGATCAACGACGCCCCCGCCCTGAAAAAAGCGGAGGTCGGCATTGCAATGGGCGGCATAGGAAGCGACATTGCCGTGGATGCGGCGGATATTGTGCTGGCAGACGATGAGGTGGCGGAGCTTCCGCATTTGATTGCGCTGTCCCGCCGGATGATGGCGACAATCCGGATCAACATGGCGCTTTCCATGGGCCTCAACGCCATTGCCATCGTTCTGGCCATGGCTGGCGTACTGGGCCCTGTGATCGGGGCCCTGGTTCACAATGCGGGGTCGGTGCTTGTGATATCCAATTCGGCGCTGTTATTGAAATGGAGGGCCGCGCATGACCGCAGGCCGGATCCTGCGGCTTTGAAATAGGGAAGCCCGGTGTGTCCGCGGCGGCGGAGTTGATTCAGAATCGGGAACGCGGAAAAGGCGGGCCGGAGCAGTTCGGGGGAACTGCTCCGGCCCGCCTTTTCCGGAGGCTTCCGGCGCCCTGCATGGGCGGCTGCGCAGACTGCACGCGGGCTCTCCGGCGCGGCGCCCCGCCTATTTGCGCAGATCCAGCACGGTGCTGCGTTCCACCAGCGTGGTGGGGAGCAGGGTGATCGGCTCATAGGGCTCCCCATTGATGATTTGATACAGCACTTCCACGGCGCGCATGCCCAGCTGCTCTTTATCGAAGGTCACAGTGCTCAGCGGAGGGTCGATATAGCGGGAAACCAGCAGGTTGTCGAGGCCGATGACAGAAATATCCTGCGGGATCCGGAGGCCGCGGGCCCTGGCGCAGCGGATGGTGTCGATGGCGAAGGGGTCGCCGGCGCACAGAAACGCGGTGGGGAGCCAGGGGCACTGGAGCAGCTGCTCCACACAGGCCTCGGCAGACATCTCCGCAAAGGGGATCCTGGGAATCCAGGCGGGATTGCATACGAGGCCTGCATTGCGGAGGGCGTCGGTGTACCCGCCGAAGGTACTTTGGTGAAATTCCAGCGGCGTCTCCGGGCCGATGAAGCCGATTTCCGTATGGCCGTGCTCGCAGAGGTAGGTGGTGGCCTGGTAGGCCGCGCTGTAGTAATCCACCTCGACCAGCGGCAGGGAGCCGTCCTTGGGGATGTGGGAATCGGCGCAGATGAAAGGGATTTTCTCCTGCTGCAGCAGGGAGAGAAAGGAGGTGTCTTCGATCTGGCTGAGGATCACGCCGTCGCAATCCTTGCTGCGCACGGACTCCATCAGCTGGTCGCTGTCCATGGAATCGTCCACAAATGTGAAGATCACGCTGTAGCCGAGATTTTTGCTGGCCTTGAAAATGCCGTATAAGGTCTCCAGGGCGAACTGGTTGAATAGACTGTATTCGTACCAGTGCAGCACCACATGAATGGTGAAGCTTTTGCCGAGATTCAGCCGGCGCGTATGGACGTTGGGGGTGAAGCCGGTGCGCTGGATGATATCCTGCACCTTCCGGCGCGTGGCGTCGCTGACGCCGGCCCGGTTGTTGAGCACGAAGGAAACGGCTGTGGTGGACACGCCGGCCATCCGGGCGATGTCTCGAATGGTTAAATTAGACATGGCTCCCTCCTGCAGATTCAAGTATTCTGCAGCTATTATAAACTGATTTAGCTGCTGTGGCAAGGGGGAAATTGCTTTTTACACGGACGCCATGCCGCGCGGGATATAAAAAGAATGTGAAAAAATATCGCAACTATTTTTGTACAAACTGCCGGATATCAACTAAAATTAACCATTTTAGTTAGACGAAAGTATAAAAATATATTTGGGAAAACTGCGGGAAAAGTGCCGGGATGGATTTGCTGTTTTGCACAAAAATTGCAGGCCATTCCAACTAAACATCTAAACTTCATTGACAGCATTTTGAAAACACGCTATTCTGACTTTACCAATTTAGTAAACCGCTGCGCCGTGTAAGGCGGGGCGGTTGGCATATGGAGGAGGAAGGAATTATGTCTGAAAAACTTGCGATTTATGGGGGGCCCAAGGCCAAAACAACCCCGAATTATCCCATGTATCCCGGCGGCCTGGAGATCGGGGACGAGGAGAAAAAGCAGGTTCTGGAGGTATTGGACACCAAGTATTTGTTCCGTTACTACGGGCCGGAGGGCGTACAGTCCAAGGTCCGGCTGTTTGAAAACGGCTTCAAGGAGAAAATGGGGGCGAAGTATGCGCTGGCCACCAGCTCCTGTACCGGCGCGCTGATTTCTTCGCTGGTCGCCTGCGGCATCGGCCCCGGCGACGAGGTGATCGTCACCGGATATACATTTTTTGCGTCCTGCGCCGCCATTGTCGCGGCCAAGGCGATTCCGGTCATTGCGGAGATCGACGAGACCCTGACCATGGATCCGGCTGACCTGGAAAAGAAGATCACGCCGGCCACCAAGGGGATTGTGGCGGTTCACATGCGCGGCGTGCCCTGCAACATGGATGCGATTATGGCGATTGCAAAAAAGCACGACCTGCGGGTGATCGAGGACTGCGCGCAGGCCTGCGGCGCCACGTACAAGGGCCGGTTTGTCGGAACGTTCGGCGACTGCGGCTGCTTCTCGTTCCAGTACCATAAAACCATCACCGCCGGCGAAGGCGGCATGATCCTGACCAACGACGCCCGGCTGTACGACCGCTGCTGCAGCTACCACGATACGGCGGCCTGCTGGCGGCCGGACCGGTTTGCCGAGCAGCGGTTTGAGGGGGAGCTGTTCTGCGGCTCCAACTTCCGCATGAGCGAGCTGGCCGGCGCGGTCATGCTGGCGCAGCTGGGCAAGCTGGATCGGCTGAACGCCGCCATGCGCAGCCATCAGCGGCGCATCATCGGCCAGATTAAGGACACCAAAGGCATCAAGGTCCGTCCCTGCAACGATCCGGAAGGCGATACCGGAATCTGCCTGATGTTCTTCCTGGACAGCAAGGAAAAGGTGGCACCCTTTGTCGAGGCGCTGAAGGCGGAAGGCGTGGACGCCGCCGGCGTGTTCAATTCCGGTATTCCCGACTGGCACATTTACGCGCACTGGAACCATGTCATTCAGGAGAAGGCCCCCACGCCGGTCAAGTGTCCGTGGGACTGCCCCTACCATGATAAGGCGCCGGCGGTGCAGTATGCCGCCGACATGAATCCCAACACCCTGGAGTATCTCGGCCGTGTGGTCCATCTGGACATTCCGGCCCAAATGAGCGATGAAGACTGCGACATGATCGCGAAAGCCATCAACAAAGTGGCCGCAGTCCTGGCTTAACCGATACCGAGCAGGCGCGGGGCGGAGCGGCTCCGCCCCGCGCCTTTGACCGGCCCGCGCTCCCGGGGGGGCGCGGCGCCTGCCTGAAACAATCTGCGGGAACAGAAAGGATGCTGCCTGATGAAATTTTCAATCTGTATTGAGCCCATATTTGAAAACATTCCGTTTTACGACCGCCTGCAGCTGGCCAAGGACTGCGGGGCGGACGCCGTGGAGTTCTGGGACCCCTGGGCGTCCGGCGAAATCGATCCCCAGAAAATCGGGGAGACTGCCGCAAAGGTGGGGATTCCGGTGGCGGCCTGCTGCCTGAATCAGGCATGGACCTACCGGATGAATTTTCCGTGGCCCGTGGTCAAGGCCAATGTGGAAAAATCCATTGAGATCGGCAAAGCCATCGGCTGCTCCACCTTTATCGGCCTCAGCGGCGAGCTGGAGTGCAAGGCCGACAGCCAGAAGGTGCTGCTGCTGGAAAACCTGAAGCGGACGGCGGAAATCGCGGAGCGGGCCGGCGTCACCATTGTGATGGAGGCGCTGAATTCCCTCTATGACCATAAGGGGTATTACCTGGATTCCTCCTACGTGGGCTTTGAACTGGTCAAGGCGGTGGAAAGCCCGTCCATCAAGCTGCTGTACGACTGCTATCACATGCAGCTCATGGAGGGCAATCTGGTGAACCAGATCCGTGAGAATGCGGCCTATATCGGCCATTTCCACTCCGCCGGCGTTCCGGGCCGCCATGAACTGCATTTGGGCGAGACCAATTATCCCTTCGTGATCCGGGCGGCGGAGGAAGCCGGATACCAGGGGTATTTCGGATTTGAGTACTGGCCCACATATGAAAACGCACAGTCCCTCAGGGACGTGCTCCAATACGTCCGCGGCTGACGCTGTGCGGCCGGAGGCCTGCGGGCCCTGTGAACAACCTGAGAACCCCCTGCTTGTACGCATGTAGTCCCGGCAGTCGTTTACTGATCCATATACATATACAACACAAGGAGGTAACACATGAAAAGGTTTTTTGCACTCACATTGGCGGCCCTGTTCTGTCTTGCCGTTCTGGCAGGCTGCGCACCGGCGGGTACCGATACGCCGGATGATACGGCGGGCCCGGGCGAAGCGGAAACCGGCGGCAAGCCGGTTGTGGGCATTGCGATGCCCACAAAGGAACAGCCCATCTGGGCGGCCTATGGCGACAAGCTGGAGGAAGCGTTTACAGCCGCCGGCTATGAGACGATTGTGGAATTTGCCGAGGATGATACCGCGCGTCAGATCATGCAGATTGAGAACATGCTGACAAAGGGCGCGGAGTATCTGGTGATTTCGGCGGTGGACAGCTATTCCCTGTCCGACGTCTGCGACAAAGCGGCGGCGGAAGGCGTGAAGGTGATTGCCGGAGACCGGCTGATCAACAACACGGAAAATGTGGACTATTACGTCACGTTCGATTTGATCCGCATGGGGGAGATCCAGGGGGAGTATATCGAATCCGCATTGGGGCTGAAGGATGGAAAGGGGCCGTTTACCATTGAAATTTTTTCCGGCAGCCCTGACGACACCAACAGCGTCCCGTTCTATGAAGGCGCCATGAATATCCTCCAGCCCTATCTGGACAACGGCATGCTGGTCTGCAGGAGCGGACAGGTGGATCTGGCCGTCAACGGCACGCTGAAATGGGATCCCGCCGCGGCGCAGTCCCGCATGGACAACATCCTGTCCGGATATTACACAGATACCCGGCTGGATGCGGTGCTGGTGGCGGCGGACTGCCTGGGAACGGGCGTGATTTCCTCCCTGAGTTCCATGGGCTATGGCACGGAGGATCAGCCTTTCCCGGTCATCACCGGCCAGGACTGTGAACTGACGGCCATCAAATATATTCAGGAAGGCAAGCAGTCCATGACGGTATTCCTGGATCCTGTGGTTTTTGCCGAAAAGGTGCTGGGCCTGGTGGACGCCATGGAGAACGGGGAGACGGTGACGCCGGATACGACTTACAATAATGACGCAAAGGAAATTGACACCATTACATACGATCCGTACTTGATTGACGCGTCCAACATTGACCATCTGATCGAGGTCGGCTTCTATACCGAGGGAGATATTTACGGCTGAAATATGCCGTCTCCCCGGGGGGATATCCCACCCGGGGAGACGGCCTGCAGAACCGGGGGCAGCCCGGTGCGAAATTGCGCGGATCCCAATCGGCAGATGCAAAAGGAGCTGAACTTATGTCTGAATATATCTTGGAAATGCGGGGGATTACAAAGGAATTTCCAGGAATCAAGGCGCTGGACGGCGTCAATCTGAAGGTCCGCCGCGGTGAGATTCATGCGCTGGTGGGGGAGAACGGAGCGGGGAAGTCCACGCTGATGAACGTGCTCAGCGGCGTGTATCCCTACGGGAGCTATACGGGGGATATCGTTTTTGAGGATCAGGTGTGCGAGTTCCACAATATCCCGCAGAGCGAAGCGGCGGGGATTGCGATCATTCACCAGGAACTGGCGCTGATCCCGCTCCTGTCCATCGCGGAGAATCTGTTTCTCGGGAATGAGAGAAGGAAAAACGGCCTGATCGACTGGCACGAGACCTACCGTCAGGCGGCGCAGCAGCTGGCCAGGGTCGGGCTGCACGACAATCCGAATACGCTGATCACCAATCTGGGCGTGGGCAAGCAGCAGCTGGTGGAAATCGCCAAGGCGCTGTCCAAGAAATGCAAGCTGCTGATCCTGGATGAGCCGACCGCCTCCCTGAATGACACGGACAGCGAAAATTTGCTGGAGCTGCTCAAGCAGCTGCGCCAGGAAGGGATGACCTGCATCCTGATTTCCCACAAGCT
>JAHZEF010000036.1 GCA_019422005.1 Clostridiales bacterium | reverse complement strand
GCGCACGCCGGTCTCCAGCATCCGCCGCGCAAATTCCGGCACCATTTCCCTGCCGCAGATCCGAACCTCCACCCCCCTGCGCTCCGCCAGCCGGATGTTGTAGCGCCATTTCTGATGGAAGCCGGCCATGAGCTCCTCTTCTGTCCGCCCCTCCACATTGAGACGGAACACATAGCGGGGCTGAATCGCTTCAAAATTCTTTCCGCCCTCTTTCAGGCGGAAGCCCTGCCCCAGCATATAGTCCCGGAACTGCGTGTTGGAAGAGGGGATGTCCGGATCCAGCTTGATCACGTAGGATCTGAACTCTTTGGCCAGCAGCCTGGCGCCGTCCAGCAGCTCGCGGATCGTGGCCTGATCGGACGGATCGCAGACCGGGCCGCGGCAGCCGTACATCAGGGTGAACGGCGTGCCGGGGACCTTGCGGATCAGCACAGCCAGCGTGCCGCAGATCGCCCCGCCGCCGTCCCGGACGGCGATGGCCTTCCACGTCCACATGGGCTTCTGCCTGGCCCACAGCACGCTCTGTGCAAAATTGCCCTTGGGAGAGGACTGCACGAACGCTTCGTACTCCGGAAGGGTTTTTTCGGTAATCAATTCTGACATCTGTTTGTCTCCCATATCAGACCGCCGTATACGATGGCGATTTTATACAAATATCCTAGCACACCGGCGGGCAATATGCAAGGGCGGAAGGGGACGAAAAACGCCGCGCCGTCGGAGACGGCGCGGCGGCAGCGGGTCAGATGATATCGTGCAGGCTTTCGGCCTTGACCCGGTCGGCGGCGCGGCGGATTTCACCAAGCCCCCTGCCTTCCAGGAACAGCCGGTACATGTTCAGAATCAGCGTGGCCAGTTCTCCCCTGACGTCCAGATGGGAGACCTCCGAGAGCACCTGCTCCGCCGCGGCCATGGACTGCTCCAGGCCTTCGGCCTCCTGGATATAGCGCCGGAGTCCGGCGGCGGCCCCCACAGCGATATAGGCCGGCGTCACGCCCTGCGCCAGCGCCAGCGAGGCAGAGCCGATCATCCGGTCGTCGGGGCTGAGCTTACGGCCCGGGTCGCCGCCCACGCGCTGGCACGTATCCTTCAGCGCGGCGTTGGTGAAGCGGTGCAGCAGGTCCGTAATATGCAGCATGATCGAGTCCAGCGCCACGCCGTACTTCTGGGAAAGCGCCATGGCGCTCTCCAGCATGGCGTTCTGCACAAGAATGTGAACCTCGTCCTGATCGATGGACTGATAGATATACTCCAGCCCCAGCACATCGCCCAGATAGGCGCAGGTGGCATGGCCCATATTGTGGACGTAGAGCTTGCGCTTGATGTAAAAATCAAAGGGCTCGAACGGAACCATATTCCGGATTTCCGGCACGCCGCCCCGGAAGGCCGCCTTGTCGGTGGGCAGGAAGCCGTACCGCTCCACGCAGACGCGCATGGGGTTTCCGTCCTTCATTTCATCGGTCTGCACCGGCACCATGCGGCCGATGGAGGCCTCCACCAGCCCGACGCGCGCATCAAACAGCGCTTTTTCCTCGTCGGTCAGCTGCTCCTTGAGCATCCCCTCGAGCACCTTGTTGGCATCCATCAGGTTTTCACAGATGATGATATTCAGCGGCTTGTCGGTGCGGGCCCAGCGCCTGCGCAGGCCGGCCACAAGGTTGCCGATGATAAACTTCAGGATCCGCGCGCCCACGGCGGTGGCCATAATATCGCAGGAAGCGATGGCCTCGGCGGCCGCTTCGGCGTCGTTGCCGTTGACCGCGGTGACATTCCGGATCACCACATCCTCATACCCCTGGCTGGAGACGTAGCGAACCGGATATTCGTGCTTTTCCTGCAGTTCCTTCACCACCGGCTCCGCCACGTCGATGAAGGTGACCTCATAGCCGGACTGGCTCAGAAGCGCCCCGATAAAACCGCGGCCGATGTTGCCGCCGCCGTACATTACTGCTTTCATGAATCCATTACCTCTTTTTTAATGAAATGCAACACACGCTGCGCCGGGCAGAGCCCGGCGCAGGCGGAATCACTGGTGGTACTGATCGTAGAGCTTCAGGACTTCGGCGGCCGTCTTCACGCCGTCGGAGGCGCTGACCTCTCCCAGGGATGCAGCCGCGGCGCAGGCGCCCAGCTTCAGCGCTTCGTCCATGGATTTGCCTGTCTCGGCCGCATAGAGGACGCCGGCGCAGAAGGCGTCGCCCGCCCCCACCGTGCCCTTGATGTAGCCCTTGGGCAGCTTCAGGCTCTTTTTCTCGAAATAATTGCCGGCCGCATCCATGCCGCAGCCCATCTCCGGGCAGTGGATCACAGCCCAGGTGGAAACGCCCAGCTCGAACAGGCGCTGCAGCGCCTGCTTCATGTTTTCGGGATGCAGCACCCCGTCGTCGCCGCGCAAGGTCACGCCGGTGGTCTGCTGGGTCTCCAGCTCGTTGATGATACAGTAGTCTGTATATTTCAGCGCCGGCGTCACCAGGCGGCGGAACCGGTCGCCCGCCTCGGACACCACATCGATGGAGGTTTTCAGCCCCTGCTTCTGCGCCCGGTGGAGCAGCCGCGCCATCTTCGTGCCATACTCCGGGTCCGCCTCATCCAGATGGGGCAGCAGCAGGATATAGCCGATATGGAAAATATCCACGTCCAGCTTCTCCCAGTCGATGTGCTCTTCGCCGTAGTAGGCGTTGGCGCCGGCATGCTGGAAGAATGTGCGTTCCTTGGTCTGATTGTTGCTCATAACCGCCGTAAAGGAGGTACGTCCGTCCCGCTGGATCATGCTCAGGTCGATGTTGGGAAACTTGGAGAGTTCGCTGAGCATAAAGTCGCCCTCGGCGTCGTGGCCGGCAAAGCCCGAAGCCACCAGATGCATCGTGGGATCCAGCTTGGCCAGGTCCGTAATGGTGTTGCACACCGAGCCGCCGGTGGAGCTTTGAATGCCCTCAGTGATGTGGGTCAGCTCATTCTGCTTCGGCCAGGTCTCGATGGGATATGTAATATCCACAATCATGTTGCCCGCGCAGCAGATTCCTTTTTTGTTCGACATGGAATGGTTCCCTCCTGCAATGTGTTGGTGTGGCGCCAGGCGGCAGTTCCGTTCCCGGCCCGGCGGCGAAGGCAGGCGCACAGCGCCGTCAAAAAACAGATTACCTTAATTATAACAACGGTCAAACAAAATGTCCATACTAAATTCGTTGTTTAGCTTCTGCTTTTGTGGTTTTATGCGGGTTTGCAGCAGCCCTGCCTGCCGGCGGGCCGATCTTCAGCTGCCTGCTGCCAGCCGTCCTGCAGGATCCGCGGAAGGGGTTGGCCCCCGACGGGGTCATCCTGTGCTTCAACTGCCGCAGGTTCCGGGGCCTGCGGACGGACGGTACTTTCATTGGATTTGCCGAAACCACGGTGGAAGCGGGCGCGGAGGAACGCCTGATGGTCCGTTCCTCCGCGCCCAGGATGGTCAGCCAGCCCGGCACCCTGATCGTCTCCCCCTATGATCCCCGGGAAGCAGACCGCCTTCTCCGGGCCCGGCAGGACAGCATCCGCCGGGATACGGCCGCCGAGGCGCAGCGCAGGCAGGAACAGGAGCGACAGTACGGCAATGGCATCAAATGGGGCATCCTGTTCGCCGTCGCCGCCGGCGTACTGCCGGCGCTGGGCATGATCCCCTATTGGCCGGCCCTTTAGCGGGGCTTCGCCGCGGGATCTGCGCGCTTCCCAAATGTTCAGCGGGCCATGATCTCCGCGGCCGCGCAGATGCGGCCCGGCCCCCGCAGAGCGTCTTTTGACCGTCGCTCCGCAGGGGGCCCCTGTCCCCGGAAAAAGGCGGCCCGTCCGGAGGAACCAGCTCCGGACGGGCCTTTTCGAGGGGGTCAAAAAATGAGGGGCATTATGTTCAAATCCGTCGCCGGCCGGGCAGGCCGGGTCGGGGATTTGCAGTGTTGCAGGACGCTCAGTCCAGAATTTCCATCAGCCTGCCGCAGCAGAACGGAATCGGCTCTCCGGCCTTGACATGCTCCGTACGGTTGCAGATGATGCAGTAAACATCCGTATCGTAGGGCGCCAGCACCTGCGGAATGGCCTTGGCCTCTTCTTCGGTCAGCCCTTCGATATGGAACTTTGCCGACTTCTGTTCGCTCTTTACGTAGACGCCCATGGGCTCCAGGCGCTTGGTTTCGCCGACGCAGTTGCCCATTTTGATCCAGAGCGCCTCCAGTTCCGTAGCCTCTGCAGGGTTCTCCGGAATGAATTCGGCAATATCGCGGTCCAATCTGATTTTCAATGAAAACGCTTCCTTTCAGAAAACGATGCCGCAGGGCGGCTCTCAGGCGCCGAAATAGCGCTTCAGCAGGCCGGCAAACGCTCTGCCGTGTCTCGCTTCGTCGCGGGCCATCTCATGGACGGTATCGTGGATAGCGTCCAGGTTGTACTGCTTGGCCAGCTTGGCCAGCTCGAACTTGCCCATGGTGGCGCCGTTCTCCGCCTCAACGCGCATCTCCAGATTCTTCTTGGAGGAATCCGTGATGACTTCGCCCAGCAGCTCGGCAAACTTGGCGGCGTGCTCAGCCTCTTCCAGGCCGGCCTTGTACCAGTAGTCGCCGATTTCCGGATAGCCCTCGCGGTAGGCAACGCGGCTCATGGCCAGATACATGCCCACCTCCGTGCACTCGCCGTTGAAGTTGGCGCGCAGGCCTTCGATGATCTCCGTCTGCACCTCGGCAGGCACGTCGGCGCCAAACACCTTGCCCACGCCGACCACATGCTCGGCGGCCCAGCTCATCTCGCCCTTCTGCTCCACAAACTTGGAAGCGGGAACGCCGCACTGGGGGCATTTCTCCGGCGCAGCGTCGCCTTCGTAAACATAACCGCAGACAGAACATACGAACTTTTTCATAATCAATTCCTCCAAAAATAATTTTTCTCTATGATACTAATGATTGGTTGGATCACAGGGTTTACAGTGTCTGCACCGTCCCGAAAAAGAGAGGCGGCAGTCAGTCACGCGGCCGCCGGTGGCACGTTCGGCCCGGCTGGTCAGTTCGGTGGGAACCTCAATCTCCCCGACATCCAGCACCGCGCCGCAGCCGTCGCAGATAAAGTGTACATGCGGCGCCGTGTTTCCGTCGAAGCGCTCCAGGCCGTCCACAACACCGATGGAAACAATGGTGCCTTCCTCCCGGAACATGCTGATATTGCGATAGACCGTCCCCAGGCTCAGGTCGGGAAACCGCGGCTTCAGCTGCGTATAAACCCATTCGGCGCTGGGGTGCGTATCCGTGCTGCAGATACACTCCAGGATGGCGTCGCGTTTTTTAGAACGCTTCCGGATTTTTTCCATAGGCTTGCTCCAAAACAATAATAATTATCAATTGCAAAATTATAATAGCACACATTCTCGTTTTTGTAAAGCCCTTTTTGAAAAAAATCTGCCCGGCGCAGGACCGGCCGCACCGCCCGCAGGCGCCGCCGCGGAGCCTCCTGGCCGCAGAACGGCAGACTTCCGGAAAAAGTTCTGAAAAAACCCATCCGCCCTGTTGAATTCCGGCTGCGTTCAGGATATAATAGTTGAAATAGCGGACTTTACGTACAGGAGGATTGGGGCTTGGGTCAGGTAATGGCGGTAATTTCCGGAAAAGGCGGAACCGGCAAAACCAGTCTGACCGCCGGCGTTGCGGCATGTCTGGCTGCCGAGGGGCAGACCGTCCTCTGCATAGACTGCGACGTGGGCCTGCGAAACCTGGATATTTCCCTGGGGCTTGCCGACGAAGCGGTGATCCCGTTTTCCGCTGTGATGGAAGGGGACTGCACGCTGGACGACGCGGTGGAGCATCCGCAGATCCGCGGCCTGTTTCTGCTGACGGCGCCTGTCACCCGGCAGCCGGAGGAACTGGATCCGGCGGCATTCGGCCGGATGCTGGAGCAGGTCCGGCAGCGGTTCGACTGGTGCCTGATCGACGCGCCGGCCGGGATCGGGGCGGGATTCCGTCTGGCAACCTGCTTTGCCGACCAGGTGATGGTCGTGGCCAACGGGGATCCCGCGTCCCTGCGCGACGCGGCCAGGGCCGCCGATCTGGTGGAGCTGGGCAGCGGCGCGGAGCTGCGCCTCACCGTCAACCGGGTTTCTCCCCGGATTTACCGGCAGATGGACGCCACCGTGGACGACGTCATGGACGGCGTCGGGCTGCCGCTGCTGGGAATTGTGCCGGAGGACGTCCACGTAACGCTGGCAGCGGCGGCCGGCAAGCCTCTGATCCTGTACACCGACCGCGGCGCCGCCGTCGCGTGTCTTCATATTGCCCGCCGTCTGTGCGGCCGGCGGGTGCCGCTGATGCACATCTGAGACCATCCACCCACTGATACGAGACGGAGTGATACAAATGAATATTACGGTAATGGCCCATGACAAGAAAAAGGAACTGATGGTCCAATTCTGCACCGCCTACAAGAGCATCCTCTCCAAGCACAATCTCTCCGCCACCGCCACCACCGGGCGGCTGGTTGCCGACGCCACCGGGCTGCCGGTGTCGCTGTTCCTGGCCCGCTCCCAGGGCGGTCACCAGCAGGTTGATGCGCGGATTGCCTATAACGAGATTGATATGGTGATTATTTTCTCCGACCCCAACGACAACGACCCCTGGGAGGATCAGCGCGTCATGCAGACCCTGCGGCTGTGTGAGGCGCACAACGTGCCGGTCGCCACCAACCTGGCCACGGCGGAGATGCTGATTCTCGGCCTGCAGCGCGGCGACCTGGATTGGCGCGACATGGTCCATCCCCGGACTTCCATTCATTGACGGCAAAAGGGCGCGGCGGCGCGGAGGCAGTGCCGCAGGCGCGCCGGACAGAGAGCAGGGGCCGAGGCTGAAAGCCCTTCACGGAGTGTGCCGCGGGAAGGGCAGCCGCCGGGCAGGTGCATAAGCCCCTTGGGTAAAAACGCCGCCCCCCGCCGTTGCCGGGGCCAGAAGGGGGCAAGGCCCCGAATTTGGGCGGCACCACGAAGCGCGGAATGCTCTCGTCCCAATCCAGGGGACGGGAGCGTTTTTTGCAGAGGCGCCGGAAAGGAAGGTTCGTATGAAACGCACCGTTTTGTCTGTGGCACTGGCCGCGGCGGTATTCGCGGCAGTTTACCTTGCAATGTGTTACCTGATCCCGGGGATGCGGATCAAGCTGGCCGCGCCGCCGGCAGAGTATTTCCGGGCGAGCGTGCGCCACATGGCGCCGCTCAAGGGGATTGTTTCCCTGGCGGCAGGCCTGGCCGCCGGCGCGCTGCCCTGGCTGAGCCGAAGAAGATGAAAATATGTCCAGAAAGGAATCAACAAATATGGCACAAATGAAACCCCGGACGCTTTCCGGCTTTATGGAGCTGCTGCCTGCGCCGCAGCAGCAGATGGAGCGCATCATGGAAATCCTCCGGGAGACCTATTCCCGCTACGGCTTCACCCCGCTGGACACGCCGGCCATCGAATCCGCCGACGTGCTGCTGGCCAAGGGCGGCGGGGAGACGGAAAAGCAGATCTACCGCTTCCAGAAGGGGGACAGCGACCTGGCGCTCCGCTTTGACCTGACCGTACCTCTGGCCAAGTACGTGGCCCTCCATTACGGGGAGCTGACCTTCCCGTTCCGGCGCTACCAGATCGGCAAGGTCTACCGGGGCGAGCGGGCCCAGCGGGGCCGGTTCCGTGAGTTCTATCAGGCGGATATCGACATCATCGGCGACGGGCAGCTGTCCATCCTCAACGAGGCGGAAATCCCTGCCATTATCTATCAGACGTTTTCACGGCTCGGGCTCCGGCGCTTTCAGATCCGGATCAACAACCGGAAGATCCTGAACGGCTTTTACGCCATGCTGGGGCTTTCCGGGCAGTCCGGTGAAATCATGCGCACCGTGGACAAGCTGGACAAGATCGGGCCGGATAAGGTCCGGGCCATTCTGATCGGCGACAGCGGCCTCACCGAAGCGCAGGCGGATGAAATCCTCCGGTTTATCTCCATCCGGGAAGACGTTCTGACGGCGCTGTCCGCTTACCAGGGCCGGAACGGGATCTTTGACGCCGGCCTCGGGGAACTGCGGGCCGTTGTGGACAATCTGGACGCCTTCGGCGTTCCGGCAGAACAATTTGCCGTGGATCTGACCATTGCCCGGGGCCTGGATTACTACACCGGCACGGTCTATGAGACCATGCTTCCGGACCATCCGGAGATCGGTTCCGTCTGTTCCGGCGGCCGGTACGACAACCTTGCCGCCTACTATATCGACCGCCCCCTGCCCGGCGTGGGAATTTCCATCGGCCTGACCAGGCTGTTCTATGTGCTGGGCGAGCAGGGCATGCTGAATCCCGCGCTGCCCACCGCGCCTGCTGACGTTCTGGTCCTGCCCATGACCGAGGACCTGAAGCCCGCCATCACGCTCTCCACGGCGCTGCGCAGCGCCGGGATCCGGACGCAGCTGTACACGGAAGCCAAAAAATTCAAGGCCAAAATGAGTTACGCCGACAGGCTGGGCATTCCCTATGTGATCTTCCTGGGGGAAGACGAAATCGCCGCCGGCACGGTTGCCTGCAAGGACATGCAGAGCGGCGAGCAGACCAGGCTGCCCCTGGCCGATACAGTCGCGCGCATCCAGGCCGGCCTCCGCGAAAAGAACAAAGGCCCGGTCATCCTGGAGTAAGCCCGGCCCGGCCGGCAGAAGACTGCCTTTCCAATTTCAATCCAATTTTTAGGAGTTGTCAATTATGGATACATTATCCGGATTCAAACGTACCAACTACTGCGGCGAACTGCGTCTGGCCGACGCAGGGAAAACGGTCTCCGTGTGCGGCTGGGTGCAGCGGCAGCGGGATCTGGGCGGCCTGATCTTTGTGGATCTGCGCGACCGTTCCGGCCTTGTCCAGCTGTCCTTCGGCGACGGCACCGACCGGGCCATCTTTGAGAAGGCCGCCTCGCTGCGGGCCGAATACGTGGTGGCCGCCACCGGCGTCGTCCGGGAGCGGGAGAGCAAATCCAAAAAGATCGCCACCGGCGACATTGAAATCGACGTGACCGAGCTGCGGCTGCTGGCCCGGGCCGAGACGCCGCCCTTTGAAATCGTCGAGCACTCCAGGGCCAACGATATGCTGCGGCTGAAGTACCGCTATCTGGATCTGCGGCGGCCGGACATGCAGCGGATGATCGCCCTGCGCCACCGCATTGTGAAAATCTGCCGGGATTATTTTGATGAAAACGGCTTCCTGGAAATTGAAACGCCCATTCTGACCAAATCCACGCCGGAAGGCGCGCGGGACTATCTGGTGCCCTCCCGTGTCCATCCCGGCAAGTTTTACGCCCTGCCGCAGAGCCCGCAGCAATACAAGCAGCTGCTGATGCTCTCCGGGTTTGACCGCTATTTCCAGATCGCCCGCTGCTTCCGCGACGAGGATCTGCGGGCCGACCGGCAGCCGGAATTTACCCAGATCGACCTGGAGATGAGCTTCCTGGACGAAGAGCAGATCCAGACCATCCAGGAAGGGTTCCTGCAGCGGGTGTTCCGGGAAATCCTGAACGTGGACGTTCCGGCGCCGTTCCTGAGAATGCCCTGGCGCGAGGCCATGGACCGCTTCGGCTCCGACAAGCCGGACCTGCGGTTCGGGTTCGAGCTGAAGGACATCAGCGACCTTGTCCGGGACTGCGGTTTCTCCGTGTTCGCGGACGCCGTGAAAAACGGCGGCTCCGTGCGTCTGATCAACCTGGACGGCCGCGCCGCCGACTTCCCCCGCAAAAAAATCGACAAGCTCCAGGACTTCGCCAGAACCTACAAGGCAAAGGGGCTGGCCTGGACCCGGCTGCACGAGGGCAGCGTCACGTCATCCTACGCAAAATTCCTCACCGAGGCGGAGCAGAAGGCCATTCTGGAGCGGGCCGGCGCCAGGGACGGCGACCTGATCCTGATCGTGGCGGACGCCAAGGACGAGGTGGTGTTTGCATCGCTGGGCGCGCTGCGCTGCGAATGCGCCAGGCAGCTGGGCATCCTGAACCCCAATGAATTCAAGTTCCTCTGGGTGACGGAGTTCCCCATGTTCGAGTGGAGCGAAGAGGAAGGCCGCTTCATGGCCATGCACCACCCCTTCACCGCCCCCATGGAGGAGGATGCGGACAAAATCCTTACCGACAAGAAGCACTGCCGCGCCAGAGCGTATGACATTGTGCTCAACGGCTGTGAGCTCGGCGGCGGCTCCATCCGGATCAACACGCCGGAGCTGCAGGAAAAGGCCTTCCAGGCGCTGGGGATCAGCGAGGCCGAAATTGAGGAGCGCTTCGGCCATCTGGTCAACGCCTTCAAATACGGCGCGCCGCCCCACGGCGGCCTGGCCTACGGGCTGGACCGGCTGGTCATGCTGATGACCGGGGCGGAGTCCATCCGGGATGTGATCGCCTTCCCGAAGGTGCAGACGGCGGCAGACCTGATGATGTCCTGCCCCGACGTTGTCGACGGGCAGCAGCTGGATGATCTGTCCATCGCGGTGACGCGGCGGGAACCGGACGAAGCACAGGCCTGATCCCCCTGCGGAGAGGCGTACGCCGTCTCTGCAGTTCACAACGCAGCCATACGACAATCGAAAGGAGTCTCCATGATGGAAGAAAACAAAACGCTTGACCGCCTGCTGTTTGCCATTCTGCGGAAGGACGACTATGACGAAACGGTCGCCCAGCTCAACAGCCGCGGCTTCTTTGTCACCAAGCTCAGCAGCAGCGGCGGCTTTCTGAAAAAGGAAAATGTGACGCTGATGCTGGGCGTGGAGTCCGGACGGCTGGACGAAGCGGTGGAAATCCTGAAAACCTTCGCCGGCCACCGCCGTTCCCAGACCTATGTCATGCCGACGCCGGGCGCTGGCAACGTGTATGTGGGCTCAGCGGTACCGGTGGAAGTGGACGTGGGCGGCGTGACCATCTTTACCATGAAGCTGGAGGCGTTCCAAAAGCTTTGAAAGGCGGCGGCAAACAAAGCCCCCGTCTCCGCGCTGCGGAGACGGGGGCTTGCCTGCAGGGGGATTATTTGGCTTCTTCGTTGAGCTCGCAGAGGAACCGGATCAGGCGGGCTTCGTCCTCTTTGCTGTCGGCAAACAGTTCCAGGCTGTCCCCGGATTCTTCAATCAGGCGGCCGATGGCGATATACTGAGACATGGAAGACTTCAGATTGAATACGTCGCCCTCCAGGGATTTCAGATATACGTCGTGCTCGCATTCGTTGACGACCTGAATGAATTTCTGGACGTCTCTTACGTTGGTCAGTCTCATCTCTTCAAACGCTCCTTTTTATGAGAGTGAAATCTGTTGGCGATTTCTGGTGACAGTATACCACAGCCGCGCCGGCGCGGCAATGGTGTTTTGTCGAATTTCACTATGATTTTACAAAACTGCGGCATACGCGCAAAAAGGCCGAAACCCAGGGGTTTCGGCCTTTCCTTTGCAGCTCAGTCCGCCACGTAGGGCAGCAGCGCGATATGACGGGCGCGCTTGATCGCAGTCGTCAGCTGGCGCTGGTGCGCAGCGCAGGTGCCGGTGGTGCGGCGGGGCAGAATCTTGCCGCGCTCCGACAGGAACCGGCGCAGCTTCGCCGTATCCTTATAGTCGATCGCGGTGACTTTATCCACGCAGAAGCTGCAGACCTTCCTGCGCTTGCGCGGACGCATTCTATCGTTAGCCATGAGGAAACCTCCTTACTTCATAATCTCTGTGGAAAAATTCCGATGGGAACGGCTCAGAACGGCAGCTCGCTGTCGTCGTCTTCGAGCATGGCGAAGTCGCTGGCGGGCGCCGCCTGCTGGGGCGCCGGCGCGCTGTAGCCGCCGCCGAAGGCCGGGGGAGCGCCAAAGTTCTGGGTGCCGCCGAAGCCCCCGTCCTGCGCATCCCGCTTGGAATCGCCGAAGTAGACATTTTCTGCCACAACTTCCGCGCTGCGGCGCTTGTTGCCGTCCTTGTCATTCCAGCTGCGGATCTGGAGCCGGCCGGATACCACCGCCATGCGGCCCTTGGTAAAGTACTTGGAAACAAATTCCGCAGTATTCCGCCAGGCCACTATGTCGATGAAGTCCGTTTCCTTCTCGCCGCTTTCCCGGCTGCCGAAATCCCGGTCAACGGCCAGGGAAAACGACGCCACGGCCACGCCGGAACCGGTACGCCGGAGCTCCGGGTCACGGGTCAGACGGCCCATGAGAACGATATGGTTCAGCATGAGACAGCCTCCCTTACTCTTCCACGGCGGTGATCAGAGAACGCAGAATACCGTCGGTGATCTTGAACACGCGGTCGAGCTCAGCGGGGAACTCGGGCTTGGTTTCGCAGGTCATCAGGACATAATAGCCCTCCGTCAGATCGTTGATGGGATACGCAAGTCTGCGCTTGCCCCACTCATCGATGCTGGTCAGGCTGCCATGATCCTCGACAATCGCTTTGAACTTTTCCACGAGAGCCTGAATACCTTCCTCACCCTGTGCAGGGTCGATTACGTAGAGGACCTCGTATTTGCCGGTAATTTTAGCCATGATTGTTGCACCTCCTTATGGTCTGATGGCCGGCGCTCACGGCGCCGGCAAGGATCGCCTGCCGGTCGGCAAGCTATATCATTATAGCGGACAAGATGTCTGTTGTCAACGAAAAGTTTATGTTTTTCCGCCTGCCGGCGGAAAACAGCGGTTTGACCGGCTTTCTTTGTTGCCGGAACGGGTCAATTGATCACGATGGCCAGCAGCGTCACCGGCGCGTCGGTGTGGTTGAGCAGCCCATGGGTATGGCCGCCGGTGCAGTACTCCGCGTCTCCGGCCCGGAGAATCTGTTCCACGCCGTCCTCGGTCACGGTGGCCGCGCCGTCCAGAATCAGATACACCTCGCCCTCCTCCTGATGGGGATGGACGCCGATGGAGTCGCCGGGTTGCACGGTCACAACGGAAAACATCCTCGTCTTTTCCAGCTCGCTGCCCTCAAAAATGTGCGTGAACTGCAGCGCACCTTTGCCGCCGCGCAGATTTTCGCGCACAGTCTGGTGCATCTGGCTCCTGTATTTGATCATAACCAACAGCTCCTTTTTTTCCCGCGCTCCGCAGCGCGTTATTTTGCCCCCCGCAGCTCAATGATCTGGTCGCGCAGAACGGCGGCGTATTCGTATTCCATCATGCGGGCCGCTTCGCGCATCTGCTTCTCCAGCCTGGCGATGGCGGCCTCCCGCTCCTGTCTGGTCATCTTCACGCCGTCCTGCCTGCGGACCTCGGCGGCGTCCTGGGAGATTTCAATCAGCTCGTGAACCGGCTTCAGAATCGTCTGCGGGACAATGCCGTGGCGCTGATTGTAAGCGTCCTGCAGCGTGCGGCGGCGCTCCGTCTCTTCGATGGCAGCCTGCATGGCGGCGGTAATCTGATCGGCATACATGATGACCCGGCCGCCGGCATTGCGCGCAGCGCGCCCGATGGTCTGAATCAGGCTGGTTTCACTGCGCAGGAACCCTTCCTTGTCCGCATCCAGGATCGCCACCAGGCTGACCTCCGGCAGGTCCAGCCCTTCGCGCAGCAGGTTGATCCCCACCAGCACGTCAAACTTCTGCAGCCGCAGATCCCGAATGATCTCCATGCGCTCCATGGCGCCGATGTCCGAGTGCATATAGCGGACCTTGATGCCGCTGGCCTGCAGATAGGCGGTCAGATCCTCCGCCATCTTCTTCGTCAGCGTTGTGACCAGCGTCCGCTCGCTGCGGGCAACACGGGCGTTGATCTCGCCGATCAGGTCGTCGATCTGCCCCTCGATGGGCCGGACCGATATCTCCGGATCCAGAAGCCCGGTGGGCCGGATGACCTGTTCCACAATCTGCCCGGAGCGCTCCCGTTCATACTCGGCCGGCGTGGCGGAGACATAGATCGCCTGGTTCACCCGCGCCTCAAACTCTTCAAACTTCAGCGGCCGGTTGTCGAACGCGCAGGGCAGGCGGAAGCCGTACTGCACCAGGCTCTCCTTCCGGGCATGATCGCCGTTGTACATGGCCCGGACCTGCGGCAGCGTCACGTGGCTCTCGTCCACAAACAGCAGAAAGTCCTTGGGGAAGTAGTCCAGAAGCGTCATGGGCGCAGATCCCACCGGACGGCCGGAGATGATCCGGGAATAGTTCTCAATCCCGGAGCAGAACCCCAGTTCCTGCATCATTTCAATATCATACAGCGTCCGCTGGCGGATCCGCTGCGCCTCCAGCAGCTGATCGTGCTCTTCAAAATACTTGACCTGCGCCCAGAGCTCCTCCTCGATTTCATGAATGGCGCGGTCCATTTTCTCCTTGGGCGTGATATAGTGGCTGGCCGGATAGATCGGCACATGGCTGAGCACTTTCTCCGGCATTCCGGTCACGGCGTTGATCTGCGTGATGCGGTCGATCTCATCGCCGAAAAACTCCACCCGGATGGCGCGGTCCCTCCAATACGCGGGATAGATATCCACCGTATCGCCGCGGACGCGGAAGTGGTTCCGCTCAAAGGCCACATCGTTGCGCTCGTACCGGTCCTCCACCAGCCGCCGCTGCAGCTCCCGCATCTCCATAGTCATGCCCGGGCGCAGCGAGATCATCATCTTGGCAAAGTCGTCCGGCTCCCCGAGGCCGTAAATACAGGAAACCGACGCCACCACAACCACGTCCCGCCGCTCCAGCAGCGCGCACGTGGCGCTCAATCGGAGCCGGTCGATCTCGTCGTTGGTGGATGCGTCTTTCTCAATATAGGTATCCGTATGCGGAATGTACGCCTCCGGCTGATAGTAATCGTAGTAGGAGACGAAATACTCCACGGCATTCTCCGGGAAAAATTCCTTGAACTCCGCGCACAGCTGGGCCGCCAGCGTCTTGTTATGCGCCAGCACCAGGGTCGGACGGTTCATGGCGGCGATGACGTTGGCCATGGTAAACGTCTTGCCGGAGCCGGTAACGCCCAGCAGGGTCTGCTCGCTCAGCCCCATCTCAACGCCCCGCACCAGCTTTTCAATGGCCTCCGGCTGGTCGCCCGTAGGCTGGTAGGGGGCATGCAGTTTGAACTCCAAAACTCATCGCACCTTTCCGGCAGTTCAGTATCGGTTTATTGTACCACGGATTACGGCGGGATACAAGGCGGAAGGGCCGGCGGCGGATTGACTGCGCCGCCGGAACCGTGTATGATAACAGCAAAGGCCGGCAGAAGCCGGCGGACGAAAGGGGATCTGGTTGCAATGGCGCTGTTTCACGGCAGCTTTTTTGCCGATTCGGTTCTGACCAACGTGGACGTGCAGGTAATCCTGCCGCTCCCGGACAGCGACGACTATGCCGCAGGCGATCTGCGGGGATTTGGAAGGGGGACGCAGTTTCAGACGCTGTATCTGCTGCACGGCGCTTACGGCGACAGCACGGACTGGCTGCGCAATACCCGGATTGAGTGCTATGCCCAGCGCCACCGCGTCGCGGTGGTGATGGCTTCCGCGGCCAACAGCTTCTACATGGACCAGGCGCAGGGGCCCGCATTCGGCCGCTTCTTCGAGCAGGAGCTGCCGGCGTTTGCAGAGGCGGTGTTCCCGCTGTCCAGCCGCCGGGAAGACCGGTTCCTCGCCGGGCTTTCCATGGGCGGTTACGGCGCGCTGCGCATCGCCCTGCTGCATCCGGACCGCTATGCGGCGGCCGTTTCGTTTTCCGGCGCCTTTGATCTGGCCCGGGCCCGGGATGCTCTGTCTGCAGAGCACGCCGCCGGCGGCGCCGTATTCGGCCAGGTGGGGCGTTCCGAACCGCGCGGCTGGGATCTGGCCGCACTGGCGCAGCAGGCCCTGGAACAGGGGCAGGCCCTGCCGCAGCTGATGATCTCCTGCGGCACGGAGGACTTCACACTGGAAATGAACCGGGATCTGAAGGCCCGGCTGGAGGCGCTGGGGATCGCGCTGACCTATGAGGAGCACCCCGGCGCCCACAACTGGGACTATTGGGACACGCACATCCAGCGCGCGCTGGATTGGCTGCCGCTGAAGCGGGCCTATCTTTAAAACAGCGCTGCAGGCGGCAGCCCTCCGGCCTCCCGGGGGACGCAGAGGCCGGGCTGCCCGGGGACGCTGCGGCCTGCAGCATCCCCGGGCAGCCTGATCAGTCCAAAAGCCCGCTGTCGGCCAGGGAGACAAAGTCGTCCCCGGCGACAATAATATGGTCCGCCAGCCGGATGCCCACAGAATCCAGGGCCGTCCGAAGCCGCACGGTGGTCGCCTCGTCCTCCCGGGACGGAAGGGCCAGGCCGCTGGTATGATTGTGGGCCAGGACCACGGACGTGGCGTTGCAGGCCAGCGCTGTCTCCACAATCTTGCGGACGGACACGCCTGCGGCATTGACGCTGCCGCGGAACAGCAGCCTGCAGTCCAGCGGCATCAGCTTGGCGTCCAGGCAGAGCAGCCACACCACCTCGTCGCGCTCTCCGAAAAAGCGCGGCGCCAGATATTCCCCGCATTTGGCCGTGGTGTCCAGGATTTCCCCGATGCGGGAGCGTTCAATCATATGCCGCCGCGCCACCGCCGGGATCAGCGACAGCAGGATGGCGGCGCTTTCGCCGATCCCCTCCACCTTCTGCAGATCTTCCCTCGGCGCCTCCAGCACGGAGGCCAGGGAG
>JAHZEF010000035.1:7842-17259 GCA_019422005.1 Clostridiales bacterium | reverse complement strand
GAAAGGGCTGGGACTCGATATCGCCGATGGTGCCGCCGATCTCGGTGATGACCACGTCTGCGTCGGTCTGCCTTCCCACCCGATAGACAAATTCCTTGATTTCATTGGTGATATGGGGGATGACCTGAACAGTGGAGCCCAGGTATTCCCCCCGGCGCTCCTTGTTCAGGACATTCCAATAGACCTTTCCGGCGGTCAGGTTGGAATATTGATTCAGGTTCTCGTCAATAAACCGCTCGTAGTGCCCCAGATCCAGGTCGGTCTCCGCGCCGTCGTCGGTGACATAGACCTCTCCGTGCTGGAACGGGCTCATTGTGCCGGGATCCACATTGATATACGGATCCAGTTTCTGCGCAGCCACTTTCAGCCCCCTGGCTTTCAGCAGCCGGCCCAGGGACGCGGCGGTGATCCCCTTCCCCAAACCGGAAACCACACCGCCGGTCACAAAAATATATTTCGCCATCCTGTCCTCCTCCCACTCATTCCGCAGCCCCGGGCTCCGGTTCCGCCGGCATCCGCCTCAGCGGGAAGGCTCCCGCTTTTTCAGGATATCAAAGCAGTCCAGCGTTGCAAAGTAGTCCGCCGGCGTTTCCGCCCGCCGGATCAGCTCCGCGGAGCCGTCTTCTTTCAGAAGCACCTCTGCAGAACGCAGCCTTCCGTTGTAATTGTACCCCATCGCATGGCCGTGCGCGCCCGTATCATGAAGAATGAGGAGATCCCCCATCTCAATCTCCGGCAGGCGGCGGTTGACGGCAAACTTGTCACAGTTTTCACAGAGCGCCCCCACGACATCATAGACATGGTCGCAGGCCTCATGTTCCTTGCCGGATACCGTAATATGATGGTACGCGCCGTAGACGGCCGGGCGCATCAGATCCACAGCGCAGGCGTCCACGCCGATATACTCCTTGTAAATGTGCTTCTCATGGATCGCCTTGGTCACGAGGCACCCGTAGGGGCCCAGCATGAACCGCCCCATCTCCGTGAAGATGGCCACGTCTCCAAGGCCGGCCGGTACAAGCACTTCCTCAAACGCGGCCCGGACTCCCGCCCCGATGGCGCCGATATCATTGGCCGTTTCCTCCGGCTTATACGGTATGCCGACGCCGCCGGAGAGGTTGACAAACCCGATTTTGACGCCGGTTTCCCGCCTGATCTGCACAACCAGTTCAAACAGCGTCCTCGCAAGATCCGGATAATAGCTGTTTGTGACCGTGTTGCTGGCCAGGAACGCATGGATCCCGAACCGTTCCACCCCTTTTTCCCGCAGAATCCGGTATCCCCGGATCAGTTGCTCCTTTGTCATGCCGTATTTGGCTTCTCCCGGATTGTCCATGATCCCGTTGCTGAGCTGATAAACGCCGCCCGGATTGTACCGCAGAGACAAGGTCTTCGGCAGGCTTCCAATAGTCTTTTCCAGGAACGCAATATGCGTAAAGTCGTCCAGGTTGATAATCGCCCCGAGCTGATTCGCATAAACGAACTCCTCCGGCGGGGTGTCGTTGGAGGAAAACATGATGTCGTCCCCGGTAAGGCCGACCGCATCCGACAGCATGAGTTCTGTCAGGGAGGAACAGTCGGCGCCGCAGCCGTACTCGCTCAGAATCCGGATCAAAAAAGGGTTGGGGTTCGCCTTAACCGCAAAGTACTCTTTAAACCCCCGGTTCCAGCTGAACGCGTCCTTTACCGCCTGCGCATTTTTCCGTATCCCCTTTTCATCATACAGGTGGAAGGGCGTCGGGTACCTTTTTACCAGCTCCTTCAGCGTCTCATTCGTTACAAAAGGATCCTTGCTCATGTCTTTCCCTCACTTTTTGCCAGCATCGCATGCATCCGCTCCATTGCTTCGGCAGTGTCCTCATTTGTCGAAAACGCCGTCAGGCGGAAATAGCCCGCCCCGTTCCGTCCGAAGCCGGCCCCCGGCGTTCCGACTACCCCGGCCTCAGACAGCAGCCTGTCAAAAAATTCCCAGGAATCCATTCCGTCCGGGCAGCGCAGCCATACGTATGGGGAAAATTTGCCGCCTGTATACCAAACGCCGAGCCGCCGGAGCGTATCTGTGATCATTGCCGCATTCCTCCGGTAATACGCCAGGTTGGCCGCAATCTGTTCCCTGCCCTCCGCAGTGAACACCGCCTCCGCGCCCTTCTGTACAATATAGGAAACGCCGTTGAATTTTGTTGTCTGCCGGCGAAGCCACATCTGATTGAGGTTCATGCCTTCGCGCTCCAGCGCCTTCGGCACCACGCTGTATCCACAGCGGGTGCCGGTGAATCCTGCCGTTTTGGAAAACGAGCAGAATTCGACGGCGCATCTCCCGGCACCGTCAATTTCAAAAATGCTGCGGGGCATTTCCCGGTCTGTGACAAAGGACTCGTACGCCGCGTCGAACAGGATCACCGCATTTCTGCGCAGGGCGTAATCCACCCATGCTTTCAGCTGCGCCCGGCTGTAAACCGCGCCCGTAGGGTTATTGGGAGAGCAGAGATAGATCAGGTCCGCATCGGCGGCCTCCTCCGGCATCGGAAGGAAGCCATTGCCCTCGTTGGCGTCGGCATAGATGATTTTCCTGCCGTCCATGAGATTGGTGTCCGCATATACCGGATATACCGGGTCGGGGATCAGCACGGTATTCGACCGGTCAAACAAATCGAGAATATTTCCCAGATCGCTTTTGGCGCCGTCGGAAACAAAGATCTCATCCAGGTCAAGCTCCACGCCGCTCTCGGCGTAATACGCCCGGATCCTCTCCCGCAGGAACGGATATCCCTGTTCCGGCCCGTAGCCGCGAAAGGTCTCGCTCTTCCCCATCTCCTCCGCCGCCTGCTTCATGGCGCCGACCACGGCGCTGCAGAGGGGCAGCGTTACATCCCCGATTCCCATGCGGATGATCTTTCTTTCCGGGTCTATCCGGCTGTAGTCCGAAACCCTTCTCGCGATTTCGGAAAACAGATAGCTTTCCTGTACCTGCTTATAATTGGCATTTGGCCGCACCGCTTTTACCTCGCTTTCATACACAGATGGCCGGGAAACGACCGCCGGCCCGGCGAACCGATCCGCCTGTACGGCGCCGGACAGTCCTGTTTTCCCGCTTCCCGCCGCTCCCGGAGAGGCGCCGCGCCTCTTCCCGCATCCTTATTTCCCGCTGTCGCCATAGTTTTTCAGGACCCGGGCGCTGGGATCATCCACGTCGCAGCCCTCCCAGGCTCTGTTGGGCATCCAGAAATCCACAATCATTTCAGACTGGCCGGGATAATACTTCTCAAAGATCTCCCGGTACAGCAGCGATTCCTTGGTAAAGGGCCGGGCGTGGCCGTACTGCATCCGCTTCTCTTCAAATTCCCCGTCGGTATACTGCTGCGCCGCGTATTCCTTCAAATAATCGACCATGGAGTGGCCCACCGCGTCAGAGAAGGCGGCTTTTTCCCGCCACAGGATGTCATGGGGCAGATAGCCGCCCTCAAACGCATGGCGCAGCAGGTATTTCCCCTTGCCGTATTTGTTCAGCTTCTTCTCCGGGTCAACGGACATGACGTACTCTACAAAATCCAGATCGCCGAAGGGAACCCGCGCTTCCAGGGAGTTGACGGAAATGCAGCGGTCGGCCCGGAGCACGTCGTACATATGCAGCTCCCGGACACGCTTCACCGCTTCCTTCTGAAATTCCCCGGCAGATGGGGCAAAGTCCGTGTACTTATAGCCGAACAGCTCGTCGGAAATCTCACCGGTCAGCAGCACCCGGATGCCGGTACTCTCATGGATGGCTTTGCACACCAGGTACATGCCGATGCTGGCCCGGATCGTGGTGATGTCAAAGGTGCCCAGCAGCGCTACCACCGGCTCCAGGGCGTTCAGGACATCCTCTTTTGAAATGATGACCTCGGTATGGTCGCTGCCGATATAATCCGCCACCTCTCTGGCGTATTTCAGGTCGATGGCATCCCCGCTCATGCCGATGGCAAACGTACGGATCGGCCTGTCGGAATACTTCTGCGCCACCGCGCAGACCAGTGAGGAATCCAGGCCGCCGCTGAGCAGGAAGCCGACCTCGGCGTCGGCCACCAGCCGCTTCCGGATTCCGGCGATTAGTTTTTCCCGGATGTTGGAACATACGGTCTCCAGGTCATCGTGGCAGACCTCCCTGACCTGCGTGATGTCCCGGTAGCAGACGAACCTGCCGTCCTTGTAGTAGCAGCCGGGCGGGAACGGCATAACGTTCCGGCACAGGCCTGTCAGGTTTTTGGGCTCGCTGGCAAAGGCGATCTCCCCCTTTGCATCATAACCATAATACAGGGGGCGGATCCCGATGGGATCCCGGGCTGCGATCAGGCTGCGGGTGCGGGCGTCGTACAGCACAAGCGCAAACTCCGCATCCAGCATCCGGAACATCTCCACCCCGTACTCCTGATACAGAGGCAGCAGGATTTCACAGTCCGAACCGCTCCGGAACACGTACCCCTTCTGCTGCAGCTCCCGCTTCAGGGTTTCAAAGCCGTAAATCTCGCCATTGCAGACCAGGGCGTTTCCGCCGTGCTCAAAGGGCTGCATCCCCTCCGGGGTCGGGCCCATGATGGCCAGACGGTGGAACCCCAGCCGCGCGGTGCCGGCAACGATGATGCGGGACTCGTCGGGGCCTCTGGAAACCGTCCTGGAAAAACCTTTCTGAAATTCCTCCGGTGTGACGCTGCTGGCACAGCAGCCCATAATCGAACACATAATCCTTTCCTCCTGTCAAATCCTCAACATCCGGCAGGGCAAGCGCCGTTCCCGCGGCGAAGCCTTTTCGCCTTCCCGGCCGGCTGTTCCGCAGCCTCCTCCCGGCCGCATACGGCGCCGCGGCGCGTCTGCCCGGAATCCTCCTCCGGTTCCGACCGCCCCGCGTTTTCAACTGCCGCCCTCCTGCAGCCGCCGTCTGTTTCAGTCGCTTCTCCGGGCGTTCCGTTATCTCACGCTGAACAGCAGTTCGCCGTATGTGGGAAACGGCCAGGCCTCGGCGGCAGTCAGGGACTCCGCCTCGTCGCAGACGGCCCGCAGCTCGCGCATTCCGGGCAGAATTTCATCCCGGATGGCGTCCGCCTCCTCCGCAACGCCGTCCCTGCCGTCCAGCAGGACCACGGCGCGCTCCAGCGCCTCCGTCTTCGCATCCATCGTATCCAGCAAAGCGGCAAGCCTTCTCAGCAATTTTTTTTCATACCCGCAGGCCAGTTCCCTGTCCGCCTCTTTTTTCAGGGACAGCGCCCCGGCCAGATGGGACGTGTAGTCCGCCACAGCCGGGAGAATTTCCTTTCGGGCCATATCGATCATGGTCAGCGCCTCAATGCGCACGGTCTTGCAGTAATTTTCCAGCAGGATCTCATGCCGGGACAAGAATTCCGCGCGGCTCATAACCTGATGTGCCGTCAGCAGGTCGATATTTTTCTGCTCCAGCGCCACAGCCAGGGCGTCCGGTGTGGTGCGCAGGTTCAGCAGCCCCCGTTCCTCCGTGGCTTCCCGGATCCAGGCGTCGTCGTAGCCGTTGCCGTTGAAGATGATGCGCTTGTGATCCACGATGGTCTGCCGGATCAGGTCATGCAGCGCGGCGTGAAAATCCTCCGCATGGTCCAGCCGGTCCGCAAACTGGCGGAGGGATTCGGCCACGGCGGTATTCAGCATGATATTGGAACAGGCGATGGAGTTGCTGGAGCCCAGCATGCGGAACTCAAACTTATTGCCGGTAAAGGCAAAGGGCGATGTGCGGTTGCGGTCCGTTGTATCCCTGATAAAGCGGGGCAGCATATTGACGCCCAGCTTCATTTTCTTTTTCTCCGCCCCGCTGTACGGCGTATCCTTTTCGATCGCTTCCAGCACCGCAGTGAGTTCATCCCCCAAAAATATGGAGATCACGGCGGGCGGGGCCTCGTTGGCGCCAAGGCGGTGGTCGTTGCCCGCTGTCGCCACGCTCATGCGCAGCAGGCCCTGATAGTCGTCCACCGCCTTGATCACCGCCACAAGGAACAGCAGAAACTGGGCGTTCTCATGCGGGGATTCCCCGGGTGAAAGCAGGTTGACGCCGGTATCGGTGGCCATGGACCAGTTGTTATGCTTGCCGCTGCCATTGACGCCGGCAAAGGGCTTTTCATGAAGCAGGCATACAAGGCCGTGCCTGGACGCCACCTTCTGCATAATCTCCATGGTCAGCTGGTTGTGATCGGTGGCAATGTTGGTTGTGGTATAAATGGGGGCCAGTTCATGCTGCGCGGGCGCCACCTCGTTGTGCTCGGTCTTGGCCAGGATGCCCAGCTTCCACAGTTCTTCGTTCAGTTCCTCCATATAGGCCGCCACACGGGGCTTGATGGAGCCGAAATAGTGGTCGTCCAGCTCCTGGCCCTTGGGGGGCTTGGCGCCGAACAGCGTCCTCCCGGTAAAGATGAGATCCCTGCGCCTGTCATACAAATCGCGGTCTATCAGGAAGTATTCCTGCTCCGGCCCCACGGATGTGACGACCCGCTTGACGTCCTCGTTGCCGAAGAGCCTCAGCACCCGTACAGCCTGCCTGTTCAGCGCTTCCATGGAGCGCAGCAGCGGGGTTTTCTTATCCAGGGCTTCCCCGCCGTAGGAGCAGAATGCCGTGGGGATGCAAAGCGCCTTTTCCTTGATAAAGGCATAGCTGGTGGGATCCCACGCCGTATAGCCTCTGGCCTCGAAAGTCGCCCTCAGCCCGCCGCTGGGGAAGGAGGAGGCGTCCGGCTCGCCGCGGATCAGCTCCTTGCCGGAGAACTCCATGATGACCCGCCCGTCGGGGGCGGGGGTGATAAAGCTGTCATGCTTTTCCGCCGTGATGCCGGTCATCGGCTGAAACCAATGGGTGAAATGGGTGGCCCCGTTTTCAACGGCCCAGTCCCGCATGGCAGCCGCCACCGCATTGGCGACAGACAAGTCCAGTTTCTGCCCGTCGTCTATGGTCTTTCTCAGCGAGTAATAGACTTCGGACGATAACCGGGCTTTCATAACCCGGTCGTCAAAAACCATGCTTCCAAAAAATTCCGGTACTGTTTTCATGCGAGTCACCCTTTCCAAATAGTCGCCGGCCCTTTTGAAGCCCGCAGCCGGGATGATGCGCGGCTGCGGGCCGCAAACGGCGGGAAACAGAAAAAAAGAGACACCGGCCCCGCAGAGGATATCCCTCTGAGACGCCAGTGTCTCTTAACAGCGCCTACTATACGCCTGCATGAAAAAAATGTCAATCGTCATTTTGCAAAAAGGAATCCGCTTCCGGTTTCGTTTTTTCTACATCGCGTTCGGTTGACGAAAATTGCAGATCTGTAGTATGATGCTTGCAGAACAAAGATGTTCCAGGGGAAAAGCTGCGCGCTTTTCCGGCCGGGGCATCTTTGTTTTTTTGTTTGAAGGAGTTGACGGCATGAGACAGCGAGAAGGGGAAATCCGCATTCCGTCGGGGTGCGCCATTTCGGCGATGATCTCCAAAGCGGGGCGCAGAATGCCCGGCGAAGCGATCATCGAGAGCATGAAGCCCATGCACGACCGTTCCAACGGCCTGGGCGGCGGTTTTGCAGGCTATGGGATCTATCCGGAATATAAAGACTACTTTGCATTTCATATTTTCTTTGACAGCCGGGCCGCAAGAACCGCATGCGAAGAATATCTCCGCTCCACCCTTGAAATCATCCGTTCGGAGGTCCTCCCCACCCGGACCATTCCGGAAATTACGGACGAACCGCTGATATGGCGCTACTTTGTGACGCCGCTGCGTTCCGTCCTCTCCAGCATGCAGCTGGACGAAAAGGAATTCATCGCCCGTGTGGTGACCCACATGAACACCGCCCTCTCCGGCGTCCATGTCTTTTCCAGCGGAAAAAACATGGGGGTGTTCAAGGCGGTGGGTTATCCTGAGGATGTGGGCCGGTTTTACCGTCTGGAGGAATACAGGGGATATTCCTGGACGGCGCACGGCCGCTATCCCACCAATACGCCCGGCTGGTGGGGCGGCGCCCACCCGTTCGCGCTGCTGGACTGGAGCGTCGTCCACAACGGTGAAATCTCCTCCTATGACGCAAACCGCCGCTTTATTGAGATGTACGGCTATCAGTGCACGCTCCAGACCGACACGGAAGTCATCACCTACATTGCCGACTTTCTCCTGCGGAAGCAGGGGCTTACCCTGGAGGAATTTGCCCATGTGATTGCAGCGCCCTTCTGGTCCACCATAGGCGCCAGGCCTGCAGGCGAGCGCGAGCAGCTCAGTTATCTGCGGAAAGTGTTTTCCAGCCTTCTGATTACAGGCCCCTTCTCCATCATTCTGGGCTTTGAAGGCGGCCTGATGGCTTTGAACGACCGCCTGAAGCTGCGCAGCATGGTGGTCGGTGAAAAGGGCGACATGGTCTATATCGCCAGCGAAGAGGCGGCCATCCGTGTGATGTCTCCGGAACTGGACGGCATCCGGGCGCCTGCCGGCGGAGAACCTGTGATCGTTCAGGTAAAGGAGGGACAGATCTAATGGGGATCGATTTTATTTATCCGGAATTTGAGGTCGTCCGGAATCCCGGGCGATGCACCAGCTGCCAGCTCTGCGTCAGGCAATGTCCCAACGGCGTTCACAGCTATGACCGGGCGGAAAAACGGATGCTGAGCGACGAGGCCCGGTGCGTCAACTGCCAGCGGTGCGTGGCCTTCTGCCCCGCCCGCGCGTTAAAGATTGTAAAGTCCGACCAGCATTTCCGGGAAAACGCCAACTGGGCCGACGCAACCATCGGCGAGATCTACAAGCAGGCCAGCAGCGGCGGCGTGCTGCTGTCCTCCATGGGGAATCCAACGCCCCTGCCCGTCTATTGGGACAGGCTGCTGATCAATGCCTCTCAGGTCACAAACCCGCCGATCGATCCGCTGCGCGAGCCCATGGAAACCCGTGTTTTTCTGGGAAAGAAGCCGGGCAGGGTGGAGCGGAATCCGGACGGGACCCTGCTCTGCCGGCTGGATCCCCAGCTGGAGCTCTCCATCCCCGTTCTGTTTTCCGCCATGAGCTACGGTTCCATCAGCTACAACGCGCACGCCAGCCTCGCCCGCGCCGCCGGGGAGCTTGATATCTGTTACAATACCGGCGAAGGCGGCCTCCACGAGGACTTCTACCGCTACGGCGCAAATACCATCGTGCAGGTGGCCTCCGGCCGGTTCGGCGTTTACAAGGACTATCTGGAAACGGCAGCCGCAATTGAAATCAAAATGGGGCAGGGTGCAAAGCCCGGTATCGGCGGGCACCTTCCGGGCAGCAAAGTGGGCGCGGACATTTCCCGCACCCGCATGATTCCGGAAGGATCCGACGCCATCTCTCCCGCCCCCCACCATGATATCTACTCCATTGAAGATCTGCGGCAGCTGGTCTATTCCCTGAAAGAAGCCACAGAATACCAAAAGCCCGTCATT
>JAHZEF010000035.1:5357-7832 GCA_019422005.1 Clostridiales bacterium | reverse complement strand
CCCGTCATTGTCAAGGTCGCAGCCGTTCACAACATCGCCGCCATCGCCAGCGGCATTGCCCGCTCCGGCGCAGACATCATTGCCATCGACGGGTTCCGCGGCGGCACCGGCGCCGCGCCCACCCGTATCCGCGACAGCGTGGGAATCCCCATCGAGCTGGCGCTGGCCGCCGTGGACCAGAGGCTGCGGGACGAGGGGATCCGCGGCCAGGTTTCCCTCATCGCGGGCGGAAGCATCCGCTCCTCCTCCGACGTTGTGAAGGCGGTCGCGCTGGGGGCCGACGCCTGTTATATCGGCACCGCCGCGCTCCTTGCCCTGGGCTGCCACCTGTGCCGTTCCTGCCACACCGGCGCCTGCAGCTGGGGCATCGCCACCCAGCGCCCCGACCTGGTGGAGCGGCTGGATCCCGCCGTCGGGAGCCGGCGGCTTGTCAACCTTCTGACCGCATGGAAGCATGAAATCAAGGAAATGATGGGCGGCATGGGGATCAACTCCATCGAGGCCCTCCGCGGCAACCGGATGATGCTGCGGGGCATCGGCCTGACGGAACGGGAGCTTGCCATCCTCGGCGTGGCACACGCCGGGGAATAGGCCGCGCTGCGCCGCTTTTGCGGTGGAAAAAATTCTGGAGGTGTGCTATAAATATGATATCGATCGACGCAGGAAAAACCGGACAGGCAGCGCTGAATCAGCGCATCCGGCTGCAGCCGGGAGATCTGCGGCTGGAGCACTGTCTGGGCCAGCGGTTTATCGCCGCAGGCCGGAGCGAGGGACGCCTTGAGATATACGGCGTCCCCGGGAACGCGCTGGGCGCCTATCTGAACGGTGCGGAAATTGAAGTAATGGGCAACGCGCAGGACGCCGTCGGCGACACCATGAACGCCGGCAGGATTGTGATCCACGGCTGCATCGGGGACACGGCGGGCTACGCCATGCGGGGCGGGGAAATCTATGTGGAAGGCAGCGCGGGTTACCGGGCCGGTATCCACATGAAGGCCTATGAGGACAAGCTCCCCGTGATTGTGATCGGCGGGCGGGCCGGCAGCTTCCTCGGAGAGTACCAGGCCGGCGGAATCATCGTGGTCCTCGGCCTCAATACCGACGGCAAGCCCATCGTCAGCAATTACCCCTGCACCGGGATGCACGGAGGCAAGCTGTTCCTGCGTTCAGACTGCAAACATATCCTGTTCCCCAAGCAGGTATCCACCCGTCCGGCGACTGCGGCGGATCTGGAAGAGGTCTCCCCATATCTCAGGCAGTATGCCCGCCTGTTTCACTGCGATCACAGGGAACTCCTCGATTCGGCTTTTACCGTCGTGGTGCCGGACAGCCAGAACCCTTATCAACAGATGTACGTTGCGAATTAGCGGAAGGAAGGTTATCTCATGAAATACGCACCGGAAGAGGTTTTGCAGTACGTCAGCGAGGAGGACGTCAAGTTTATCCGTCTCGCCTTCTGCGACGTCTACGGCAGGCAGAAGAACATTGCCGTCATGTCCAGTGAGCTGAAGCGGGCTTTTGAAGCGGGTATTGCCATCGACGCCTCGGCAATCGCCGGCTTTGGAGGCGAAGTGCGTTCCGATCTGCTGCTGCACCCCGACCCCTCCACCCTGATCCAGCTGCCATGGCGGCCCGAGCAGGGCCGGGTGGCCCGGATGTTCTGCGATATCACCTATCCGGACGGACGGCCGTTTGAAGGAGATACCCGCCATATTCTGAAGCAGGCCGTCGCCGCTGCCGGGGCCGAAGGCTATTCCTTCGCCTTCGGCGCAGAAATGGAATTCTATCTGTTCCGGCTGGACGAGCAGGGAGAGCCGACCAAAATCCCCTACGACAACGCCGGCTATATGGACATTGCCCCCGACGACCGGGGGGAAACCGTACGCCGGGAGATCTGCCTGATGCTGGAGCAGATGGGAATCCGCCCCGAAAGCTCCCACCATGAGAGCGGGCCGGGGCAGAACGAGATCGACTTCCGTTATTCCGATCCGCTGACCGCTGCAGATCATGCCGTCACGTTTCACGCTGTGGTCAAAACCGTGGCGGCGCAGAACGGCCTCTGCGCCGATTTCTCGCCCAAGCCCATCCCCGACCGGGACGGGAACGGGATGCACGTCAATATCTCCGCAAGGGGACCCGGAACGTCCGATCCCCTTCCCCATGTCATTGCCGGCATCCTGGAGCGGGCGGCCGACATCACGGTTTTCCTGAACCCCTGCGAGAACTCCTATGACCGTCTGGGCAGCGACAAGGCGCCCAGCTACATTACCTGGTCCGGAGAAAACCGCTCCCAGCTTATCCGGATCCCCGCCGCCGTCGGGGAGTACCGCCGGGCGGAGCTGCGCTCCCCCGATCCGACGGCCAACCCCTATCTCGCCTTCGCGCTGGTGATCCATGCCGGGCTTTACGGGATTGCGCAGCGGCTGATGCCCCCCGCAGCCGCCGATTTCAATATCTTCACCGCGCCGGCCGATG
>JAHZEF010000035.1:0-5347 GCA_019422005.1 Clostridiales bacterium | reverse complement strand
GATGTGCTGGCCAGCTACAAAAAGCTTCCCACGTCCCTGCACGAGGCCATGGCCATCGCCTCTTCCAGCCCCTTCATCCGGGAGCGTCTTCCCGATCCGGTGATTTCAGCCTATTGCCACAACCACTGACAGCCGTCTGAGAGGAGGGAGGGCGCGGCATGGTGTTTCAGGAACGGACTTACAGTGTCCTGCTTGTTTCCGCATCCGAAAAATTCAATACCTCCGTCATACCGCTGCTTCCCCCCACCGACTACTGGCCGGTTCAGACCGCAAAGAGCGTCGCTGAGGCACAGCGGAAGCTGCTGGACAGCGCCTATGACATTGTTGTGGTCAACGCGCCCCTGCCGGACGATTTCGGGATGCAGCTGGCCGCCAGTATCTGCAGCGGCAGCAGCGCCGGTGTGATGCTCCTGGTCAAAAGCGAGCTGTACAACGACGTCTACGCCAGAGTGGTGGAGCAGGGCGTGCTGACGCTTCCAAAGCCCGTCACACGGCAAACGCTCTCCCAGAGCCTGCAGGTGCTGTGCGCCACAAGGGAGCGGCTGCGCCGAATGGAGGAAAAGCAGGTATCGGTGGAGAAGAAAATCGAAGAGATCCGCCTGGTCAACCGGGCCAAATGGCTGCTCATCGAATGCCTCTCCATGACGGAAGCCGACGCCCACCGGTATATCGAACGCCAGGCCATGGATCTGCGGATTTCCAAGCGTGAAATGGCGGAGAATATCATCAAAACCTACAGGGATTAAGGCGGCTGCGCCGGACGGCCTGCCGGGGGAGCCGGAACCGTCCCCCACCTCTGCAGCCGGTAGGCTGCCGGACGGGCCGCAGGACCGGCGCGGCAGGCGGGAAGCTCTGAACGGGAGGGCATGCCCTTACGCAGCGGGCTTGTCCCGCGCCGTCTTAAAGCCGGCCGGAACTCCGGACGGTTCCGGCCCTGCCAGCAGCCCCGCCGCAGGCGGGATTGCTTCCGCATCCGCGGCGGCGTCAAAGCAGCCATATTTTTTTATCCGCAAAAGCGTTGTACGCTTGACGGACGCCGCGGGTTCGTGTATTATAACATTGTTACACAGAAATGCTGTATGGAGGCCGTTATGCAGGAAAGCGCATCGGGTACATTGGAAAGAATTCAGCTGGCGGCTGTGGACGAATTTCTGGAAAAGGGCTTTCACGGAGCGTCGCTCCGGCAGATTGTAAAGCAGGCCGGCGTAACCACCGGGGCGTTTTACGGTTATTTCTCCAGCAAAGACGCTCTGTTCGCATCCATTGTAGAGCCTCATGCCGCTGCCCTGATGGGACGCTTTATGGTCTGCCAGACGGGTTTCGCCCAATTGCCGGAAGCCGAGCAGCCGAGCCATATGGGCCGGGAATCCAGCGAATATCTCCAGTGGATGGTGGGATATATCTGTCAGCACCGGACGCCGGTCAAGCTGCTGCTCAGCCGGGCCGAAGGCACTTGCTATGCGCAGTTTGTCCATCACATGGTGGAAGTCGAAGTGGACGCCACCCTGCAATATATCGGGGTGCTCCGCCGCCTGGGGCGGGACGTCCCGGAGCTGGACCGGCAGATGTGCCATATCCTCGCCAGTGGCATGTTCAACGGCATCTTTGAAGTGGTAATCCACGATATCCCCTATGAGCAGGCGATGCACTACGTGGAGCAGCTTCGGGATTTTTATACCGCTGGCTGGCTGAAGCTGATGGCGCCGTGACCGCCATGCTGCCGCGCGCGGCAGCATGCGCTGCCCGCCCCGTCTGCCGCAGAAGCGGTGCGGCCGGTTCCGGCAGAACGAACGCCGTCATAGTGTTTGTTTGGGGCATATCTTCAAGCGACTGGTTCTATAACGGCGCAAAATTTGTCTATGAGAACGGCCTGATGCAGGGAACGTCGCCGGATCAGTTCAGCCCATATCTGACAACCACAAGGGGAATGATTGTAACCATCCTCTATCGGCTGGAGCATGAACCGGCAGCGGACGGCCGTTGCCCGTTTGGCGACGTAAACGCAAACGCATACTATGGGAACGCAGTCGCTTGGGCTGCAGCTCACAACATTGTCGGAGGATACGACAAGGACACGTTTGGACCGGACGATCCCGTCACGCGTGAGCAAATGGCGGCAATCCTGTACCGCTATGCCTCGTATAAAGGCTATGACTTGACAAAAACAGCCGATTTGTCGGGCTACAGCGACGCAGGCAATATCAGCGGCTACGCCGGGCCTGCAATGTCGCGGGCCAATGCAAACAGCCTCGTGAACGGCAAGGGCGGCAGCGTCCTGGATCCGAAGGGCCGCGCACTGCGCTGCGAGGCGGCTGAAATTCTGTACCGTTTCTGCAATACATTTGCGGGCTGACCGGAACGCAGGATACAAGGCTAGTCAGGGAGTACTCTCTGACTAGCTTTTTTTCTGCCTTCGCAGCTGGTTCGACGGTTGCAAATGTAAAAATCCAGACAGAGCGGAAGCAACAGGCCCAATCCTGCCAATACAGCCGATCACGCTTTGAATCCCAAATACCATACCGCATGATCGGGAAACTTTCTGGCAAAGACGCCGGACAGGATAGTCTACTTCCTGCAAAGCCGCAGAAAACCCACCGTATTTCTCTAAAATACGGTGGGTTCATAGTCACAGAAGCCGGATTGAAACCGATGGCATCTGCTCCAACCTGTTCCAATTCCCTGTTTCTGCCCGTCCCTCAGCCCATATGGGTCATGCTTTAGGTCATTCTAAAAGCCGCTGCTTAAAAATCAGAGAAAACCCTATCATCTTTATAATACCAGACACGCAATATCAGAGAAGTACCTCAATTTTCTTTTCTGGCATTCAAATAATATCTCACCAGTACAGGATGGCGCCAAATTAAACGGGACACAATCCCAACCAAAATTTATTGATATCGAGCTACCGAATTTTTCACAAAAATGAACCGTACTATGCGAAATGATTGATATTGTAATTTTCGTGCAAATCAATCTGAAACTACCGTGCACCGTTTCTGCATCACACAGGCAGTATAATTCTGCTGTTTCCATCGAATTGAAGTCCATAAACTCTCCGGGTGTTCCAATTGCAAATTGCAACAAGGCAAAAAGGAAACCCCGAAACCATTGAGATTTCAGGGTTTTTTTGGTTGCGGAGGCCGGATTTGAACCGACGACCTCCGGGTTATGAGCCCGACGAGCTACCAGGCTGCTCTACTCCGCGATATCGATATTCTCTTGAGTGCTTATCTAATTTACCACACAATCAACCGGTTGTCAAGAGTTTTTTTACTCACAGCCTGCAGCCACAGGGCGGGCCGTATGGGAGGATTCCCCTGGCTGCTTGTCCAGCGGCAGTACCAAGCGGTTTTCTGTCAAATCGTCCAGCAGTCCGGCGACGCCGTCCTGCTCGTTGCTTCCGGCCACCACGTCAGCCAGGGAACGCAGCGCATCGCCGCCGTTGGCCATAACGGCAGCCACGCCGGCATACTGAAGCATACCCAGGTCATTGCCGCTGTCCCCGACCGCCATAATCTGGCTGCGCTCCAGGCCGAGATACCGTGCCAGCTGCGCAAGCCCGGTTCCCTTGTCCACACCCTGCGCCATGATCTCCAGATCCACCGCATCGGAACAGCAGAGGAACGCATCCATCCCCCGCAGCGCATCCCAGGCCGCGTTCCGCTCAGCCGTGGTCCGGAAGAACATGTGTACCTTGGAAACCGGACGCGTCTGGCTGTTCAGCCATTGGCCAAACATTGCCCTGCCGCTCCTGGTTCCCGGCAGGCCGGGGTTGCGGGACGCCTCCATATACCAGTCCAGCCGCGGCATCTTATCTGCGTCCACATAAATCGCGCCGTCCTGAAACACCTCGAACAGAACGTCAAACGGCCGCAGCAGATCCCACGCGCTGCGCAGGATACCGGCATCCAGCGGCGTACAGGCCAGCTCCCGCTGTGTGCGGCAGTCCATGACGCATGCGCCGGTGCAGGTCACCGCATACCGGACCGCCGGCAGCTGGTCCAGAAGAAAGGAAAACTCCCGATAAGTCCGCCCGGTGGCAATCACAATTTCCAGGCCGCAGGCGGCCGCATGCGCAACCGACCGGGCGGTCTTTACAGAAAGCGATTTGTCATTTTTTAAAAGCGTACCGTCCAAATCAACCGCCACCAGCCTGATCTCCATACCTGTTCCTCCCGCGGCAGATATCCTGCAAAAAACAAAATGATTTTATCACCCTTCTGAGGAAAAGGCAAGGAACCAGCCTGAATTTACAAATTATTCTTTTCTTATGTCCTGCCGTGTGCTATAATAATGTGTATTTTTGGAAGAACATCGTGCCGTTTTCGGCACTGCAAAACGAAAGGTGACAACAATCATGGGGTTTCTGGACAAACTGTTCGGTTCACATTCGGACCGTGAAATCAAGAGGATGAACCCGCTGGTGGACCGGGTCATGGCACTGGAGCCGGAATACCGGAAGCTGACAGATGAACAGCTGAAGGGCAAGACCGCAGAATTCAGGAAGCGACTGGAGGAAGGCGAGACTCTGGACGACCTGCTTCCGGAGGCGTTTGCCGCCGTCCGTGAAGCCGCCGACCGGGTTCTGGGCATGCGCCCCTACCGGGTACAGGTCATCGGCGGCATTGTGCTCCATCAGGGGCGGATCGCCGAAATGAAGACCGGCGAGGGCAAAACGCTGGTGGCCATTCTGCCGGCCTACCTCAACGCCCTGGCGGGCAAGGGCGTCCACATCGTAACAGTCAACGATTACCTCGCCAAGCGCGACTCGGAGTGGATGGGCAAGGTATACCGCTTCATGGGCCTGCAGGTGGGCCTGATCATCCACGGCCTGACCAGCCAGCAGCGCCGGGAGGCATACAGCGCCGATATCACCTACTGCACCAACAACGAACTGGGCTTCGACTATCTGCGGGACAACATGGCCATTTACAAATCCGAGCAGGTCCAGCGCGGGCACAGCTTCGCAATCGTCGACGAGGTGGACTCCATCCTGATTGACGAGGCGCGGACGCCTCTGATTATTTCCGGCAAGGGCGACGACTCTTCCAAGCTGTATGAGATGGCGGATTTTCTGGTCAGCCGGATGAAAAAACAGGTCTTCGCCAAAACCGACAGCAAGGAAGCCACCGACGATCTGGATTGCGATTATATCGTCGATGAAAAGGAGCGTACCGTTTCTCTGACCGCCCGCGGCATTCAAAAGGCGGAGGAGTTTTTCCAGGTGGACAACCTGGCCGACGTGGAGAACACCACAATCTCCCACCATATCAACCAGGCCATGAAGGCCCGCGGCCTGATGAAGCGCGATATCGACTACGTGGTGAAGGACGGCGAGGTCATCATC
>JAHZEF010000034.1:9008-17436 GCA_019422005.1 Clostridiales bacterium | reverse complement strand
CATTCATCTCCTGGACGTGCTCCTTGATGCGCTCCCCTGAAAACCGGCTCCAGGCTGGTTCCTTGTCCGCAGGCGGCGCCGTCCTTCCGTACCCCTCCACCGGCAAAGAAAACGCTCCGCCTCCTGTCAGGCTGCACCTGCTCCCTTCACCTCCCCCATCGCCGGAAGCCGCTGCACATCCTTCACCCTTGCGCAGGGGCGAGGGATATGGAGCTTGTACCGACGCGGCGAAGAACAGGAAGCTTGTGCCGACGGCTTGACAAAGCGGAGCGTTCGGGTATAATAAGAGATGGAAAGGGCGCTGCGACAAGCGGTTAGCCCAAAGGAAACACAGTCAAGAAATGACCGCTATCTTTTGGACGAGAGGGCGGTCATTTCTTTTTGCTGATCTGATAAATCAGACTGGCAAAACCAATTAACACAAGGAAAAGCTGAAACAACTCTCCATATGTAATCATTGGCATCACCTCCCTTCCGGGAAGTGCCAACCGCCTGCCGGGGGCCCGATGGAACAGGCCCCGGCACGCCCTGCGTTTTGATGCAGGGTGTGCCTCTTGTGCAGCGCCCTGCCCCCGTTCCCGGGGGCACTTTTATTTTACCCGGAGCGCCGCTTCCTGTCAATTGTCGTCGGAAGAAACTCCGCTCTGCTCCATCCGGCTACTCTCCGGATGTTCGTCCGCTCCGTTCTTCCTCCTCCCCCCCACAAAGCAAACGCTTTGCGGGGGCCCCCGTTACTCTGCGAAATACTTCCTGACTTCCTCGCTGTCCATGAGGAAACAGGTGAATGCGGTGATCTCCGTATCCTTCCCGTCCGGGAACTCCCAGCCCATCTGATCCCGCAGCATGGCGCACGCCACACCGATGTCCGTCTCCTCCCGCCCGAAGATCTCCCGAACCTGTTTCCTGTGTTGTACGCAACGGCTGTTTTCCATTATATGTCTCGTTCCTTATTATTATTTTTTACCCGGCGCGGCCCGAATGAAAACTCACATCGAACGCATGTCAAGCCAGTAAGGGAAAACTTTATTTTGGGACAAAGAAAGACCCTGGAACCGTTGCAGTTCCAGGGTTTCTCTTTGGCAGCGGGTGAAGGATTCGAACCCTCACAAACGGAGTCAGAGTCCGGTGTGCTACCTTTACACAAACCCGCTATTTGCCGTCCTGCGCCGAAGCGCATTATTATTATACGCAAATCTGTGCCAATGTCAAGAGGTTTTTGTGGTTTCAGGGAATTTATTTTACGGTCGCACTGTCGGCCGCCTGTTCCGCGGGAGAAAGCCCGCTCATCATTTCACAGGGGAAGCAGCCCGCACCAGCGCAAATTCATCGAAAGACCGCCCCTTCCCGGTCGTAAAGCTCCAACCGCATACTTTTCGCAAAATCCGGAGCCAGTTCCGGCAGGTACGTCCGGATTACTTTGGCCAGCAGATCCGGATTCAGCGCGGGGTTCTGCGCGCAGATCACAGCCTCCAGGCAGGCCGTCCAATCGTCCTTCTGCAGCACCTCCAGCGCCCGGATCATCGGCTTGATATCCTGCACCGTCATACCGTTTTTGGATTTCTTCTCTACAGGCAGCGAGTCCCGGAGGAACAGTGCACGCAGCTGATCCACCGCATCCGCCGGCACGCCGCCGTCATACTCCAGCTCCACCCGTACCCGCAGATACGCAAGCTCTTTCAGCTTCTTTCCGCCTTCATACGCCTCCAGGCAGCGCACGCCGGCCGGAAGCACACAGTTCAGCCGCTCCGGCAGTGCCTCTGTCGCCTCTCCCCCGTTGACCAGTTCAAATTCCAGGAGTTCACACCGGCTGGCCGTACCCACAGAAAGCGGCAGCGCAATGGAAACAAACGCATGCGGATTATATCCCTGCGTGTGCTGAAGCGGCAGACCGGCCCGGCGGAAAGCACGCTGGAATACCCGCATCAGATCCAGATGGGAAATCCAGATTCCATTCCCGTACTTCTCAAACAGCATCCTACGCATCGCAGCTTCCCTCCTGGTACAGCAGATTGGCGCCGCAGCCTGTGCACTTGGTCCGGCAATCCGGCGTCACCGCTGAGGCATACGCCTGCTGCCGCTCCCGCCACAGGAAATCTTTCCGAACGCCCACAGAAACAGTCTGCCACGGCAGCACTGCATCACGGTCCAGCGCACGGGTATAGAAGTCCGGATCCACCCCGCAGGTCCGGAATGCATCCAGCCAGGCGTCGTAGCGGAAGTACTCGTCCCATGCGTCCAGCCGTGCGCCGTTTCTGACTGCCTGTTCGATCACCGCCCCCAGGCGCCGGTCGCCGCGCGCCAGGACAGCTTCCAACCGGCTCAGCTCCGGCGCATGCCATTTATAATCCACGCTCTTGGAATACATGGACTCCTTCAGCAGCCTCTGCCTTCTGGTATATTCCTCCGGCGAGATCTGCTGTTCCCATTGGAAGGGCGTAAACGGCTTCGGCACGAAATAGGCCGTGGAGACGCTGATGCGGCAGCCGCGTTTCCGGTTGGTCGCCGTTTCATGCCACACTTTGAGAATCTTATAGACCAGCTCCGCAATCCCCACCACATCCTCATCCGTCTCCGTCGGCAGGCCCAGCATGAAATACAGCTTCACGCTGCTCCAGCCCCCTTCAAAGGCCGTGGCGCAGGTTTCCAGAATCTCCGCCTCCGTCACATTTTTATTAATCGCATCCCGCAGGCGCTGCGTCCCGGCCTCGGGCGCAAAGGTCAGGCCGCTTTTGCGAACCTTCTGAACCTTCAGCATCAGCTCCCTGGAGAAATTATCCGCCCGCAGGGAAGGCAGGGACAAATTGATTTTCCGCGGCGCACAGTAATCCAGCAGCCGGTCGGTCAGCGGTTCCAGCTGCTTATAGTCCGAGGTAGACAGGCTGGAGAGCGTAATCTCATGGTTGCCCGAATCCTCCAGCGTCGCTACCGCCTGCGCCGTCAGAACCTCAACGCTGCGCGGCCGCACCGGCCGGTAGCAGAAGCCCGCCTGACAGAAACGGCAGCCGCGGATACAGCCGCGAAAAATCTCCAAATTGGTTCTGTCGTGGACGATTTCTGTGGACGGAACCATATCATGCACCGGATAATAGGCCCGATCCAGGTCGTGGACAATCCGCTTGGTCACAGTCTCCGGCGCCCCGTTCCGCGGCGTGATCGCGCACAGCGTCCCGTCGGCGCCGTATGTATGCTCATAAAAGGACGGCACATAAATGCCTTCAATTCGGGAGACCGCTTCCAGAAAACGCGCTTTGCTCCACTGCTCCCGCTTGGCGCGGGCATACAGCGTGAGGACTTCCACGGTGCTGTCCTCCCCTTCTCCCAGGGAGAAAAAATCAACAAAGTCCGCCAGCGGTTCCGGGTTATACATACAGGCGCCGCCGGCAAACACCAGGCCCTGCAGGCCGGTGCGGTCTGCGGCGTGCAGCGGGACGCCGGCCAGATCCAGCATATTGAGGATGTTGGAATAGCTCATCTCATAACCGACCGTGAAAGCGATCAGGTCAAAATCCCGGATCGGGTCATGGCTTTCCAGCGCCCAGAGCGGAATCCCGTGCTTCCGCATCTGCTCCTCCATATCGCCCCATGGCGCGAACACGCGCTCGCACCATACATCCGGCATCTGATTCATAACGCCGTATAAAATCCGCATTCCCAGGTTGGACATTCCGATCTCATAGGTATCCGGAAAGCAGAACGCCACGCGGACGTCAACCTGGGAGCGATCCTTTACAATCTGATTATACTCGCCGCCCACATAGCGGGCAGGCTTCTGCACTGTGGGCAAAATTCGTTCCATCAACGTGGTCATAACGGGCCTCTTTCCTCTGTAGTAGTCCCATTATACCGTTTCATGCAGCGATTTACAATTGGTTTCTTTGCTCTTCCGCAATACTCAGCCCCACGCGCAGCAGCGTCAGGGCCGCAACCAGGACCGGCCACAGTCCGCCGCCCAGGCCGACGCTGACCCAGAGGGACAGGATGGCCAGGCCGATCCCGCACACTGCCGCAGCCGCCGTCATCACCCGCCGGACCGCCGTCGTCTCCAGATGCATCAAAAGGGCCGCCCGAAGCGCCCGGCCTCCATCCAGAGGCGCCACCGGCAGCAGGTTGAATACAGCCAAACACAGCGACAGCGTCGCAAACAGGGGGAATTGCCTTCCCAACGGCAAAAGCAGCAGATTGACCGCCGGGCCGGCCAGCGCGCATAGCATCTCCTGGCGGTAACTCATTTCCCCCGTTTCCAGAACCGCTCCGCCGAAATTCAGGCGCAGCTGGCGCAGCGGAACGCCGCAGGCCCGCAGGGCGGCGGCATGTCCCAGTTCATGGCAAAGCGCCGCAGCGCAGAAAGGCCAGAAGCACCCCATGGGATTGACATAATACAGCGCACACATCAGCGCAGCCCATCCCGGCCCGATATCAAGAAATCCCATCGCCTGTCATCTCCGCACAAAAAGCCTGTACAGCCTGCCCCAATCCATCGCCCTGTTCCATGGAACTGCCCAGCGCGGCAAACGCCTGCAGTACCCGGTTATCCTCCTGCCCGACGATCCAGGTCTGCAGTGCCTGCGCAGCCTGCGGGCGCCAATGCTTTGCGCCGGCTGTCAAGGCGCAAAGCAGCAGCACCGCCGCCAGGCGGGCTCCCGGCCTGCCCGTCTTCTTCTTTTCACGCATGGCCTGACCCTGCATCCCCACCACCTCGTTCCATACCTATGCGCCGCGGCGGCCGGCTATGACGTTGCAGGGAGCGGCTTCCTGTGATAGAATAAGGAAAATCATACAGGGGGGCAGCCATGGACGACTGTAAAACCCGATACCCAATTCTTCTGCTGCACGGCCTGAACGGCCGCGACCGGGTTCCCGGCCGGTATTGGGGCCGTATTCCATCCGTCCTGCGCGCACACGGCGCTGCAGTCTATTTGGGCGGCCAAGACGCCTGCGCCTCAATTGAGGCCAATGCGCTGCAGCTGCGGGCCCGCATACTTGCCGTTTTGCGGCGGGAGCAGTGCGAAAAAGTCAATCTGATCGCCCACTCCAAAGGCGGCCTGGAGGCGCGTTATCTGATCTCTACATTGAAGATGGCCGCATCGGTTGCATCTTTGACCACGATCTCCACGCCGCACGCAGGGCTGAAAAGCATAGATGGCTGGTACCGGAAACGGGCTCTGCGCAGCCTGGTCAGCGGCGCGGAAAACACCTTCTGGCGGCTGTTCGGAGACCGGGAGCCGGATTTTGCCGCGGCAGCCTATGAGTTGTCCGCCGGGGCGATGGCCGGCTTCAATGCCGCCAATCCGGATCATCCGGAGGTCTTTTATCAAAGCTGGGGCGCCTCTCTGGATCATGCCCGCGGCGACCGGCTGATGCGCATCACCGGCATGCTGCTTCGCCCTGCCGACGGCGAAAGCGACGGCCTGGTTCCCGCCGCCTCCGCCCATTGGGGCCATTACTGCGGAACCGTCTCCGGCGTCTCCCACCGGGATCTGGCAAACAGCCGCAAAAAATGCCCGGCCGGCTTTCAGGCCGCCCGGTTCTATGTTTTGCTGGTGCAGGATCTGGTTCGGCGCGGTTTTTAAAACGTGCAAAGAATTTTTGAAGGATACCGAAGAACCTGCGGAAAGCTCTTGACATTTCTTCCGCAAGTTCATATAATAGAGGGGCTGCATCGGGGTGTGGCGAAGTTTGGTATCGCGCTTGGTTCGGGTCCAAGAGGCCCCGGGTTCGAATCCCGGCACTCCGACCATGTGAAGCAACTCTGCTTTTCGAACAGTTTTATCGAAAAGCAGAGTTGCTTTTTGTCTGCAAGTATTGCAATGACTGGACTTTCAATTTGAGCCACAATGATGGTCTATCTGGAAAAACACAAAAATCAGAAAGAAAAAATTTGTCGAGATCAGCTTTTGGACACAGGATTTCTCATATATCCTGTGCCTTTTCTTTTCCATAGAGTTTCTCAAACCGTGCCGGGGGCTTGTAGGCCAAGGTCTGGTGAGGCCTGACCTCGTTGTAAAAGCGAATAAACTCGTCCACGCTCTTTCGGAAATCTGCCTCCGAGGAATAATCCCGGCAGTAGGCTTCCTCCTTTTGAAGGTGACAAAGAAGGTCTCGGCCACAGCGTTATCATAGGGACGGCCAGAGTTGGAAAAGGCCTGCCTGACACCGCAGGAGCGGAGCAGGGACATGAAGGTGTCGGATATGTACTGCCCGCCCCGGTCACTGTGAAAAGTCAATTCCTTGGGCTAATCTCGGTTTTCATACGCTTTCTTGAAAGTTGCCGTCACAAGATGGGTGCTATGCTTTTTGGACACACACCATCCAACCACCCTCCGGGAGAACAGGTCGATGATTACACAAAGGTACACGGCGTAGTCTTTGATTTTGAAATAGGTAATGTCGCTGACCCATATTTTGTTTTTCCGTTTGGCCTTGAACTCCTGATTGAGCAAATTACGCTTTTGATACTGCTGGCGCTTCTTGTAGTTGCTTTTGGCGTTCTCCCGGATGCTCACCAGCCCCAACTCGTTCATAATTTTTCGGATACGCTCCTTGCCCATTCGGATACCGCTTTCAGCCAGAACAACTGGGATCTTCTCGGCACCGTACCGCTGCTTGCTGTCATCAAAGATTTGCTGAACCTGTAGCATAAGGGCTTGCTGTTCTTCCAGATACTTAGTACAGTCTGCCTTTCAGAAGATATGATTGTAGAACGTCCCACGGGATACGTTCAATGCCTCGCATAGTTCATGGACGCTGTACTGTTCAAATTGCTCATGCAACCGAACCAATATCGCCAATCGCTTTTGCAGCGGCACTTCCTCAATAATGCCAGACAAGCGGATAATTTGCAGAATGTGGTAAAGCCGTTGGATTTTTCGTTGGAGTGTGGTATAATCTGGCAGAGAAAAGTCGGTGTCAGCCTGTTCGTATTCTTTCATCCAGCGGTAGAGTGAGCTTTGGGCTATATTGTATCGCTGTCTGGCTTCGGATATTGGCAATCCATTCCGAACTGAAAGAACAACTTAACTTTTGAATTCTGACGAATATTGTTTCGGCATGATATAGCCTCCTTTGTGGATTGATGGCCTTATCATAGCATGATAGGAAAGAACACGATTTTTATAAATGAGCAGCAAATTGCATTAGTTGAATGTGTTAATAAAGCATTAGCAAAGAGTAGCAATAGAAAGGGGGAGTAGGCATGATTCCAGACATCACTTTTAGACGATATCTTGGCCGCCTTGATGAAGTTATTGCATCTGGTGATACCGCTGCGGCCGAAAAATTGCAGGATGAGATATTGGCTGTGTTGAGTGCTGATCTGGATGGGTTGAAGAGAGGCTTAACAAACTATCAGCCTTTTGCAATTATATCCATGGGGGGACAAACGGAAGAAGTTTCAGCACAAGTAGATTTCATTAAAGATGCCAAAACATTGAGGGCACGTTTGCAGATTGAACTCGAAAAGATAGGAGGTGTTGATACGAATATGCTGGGTGCATTTCCAACAGAGATGCTAATGTTACACAAGAAAGGCGGAACGACCGCCGAAATCAAAGCCCTTGTAGATGGAGAAACAGTCCATAGTGATGATATTGATGTGATTATTGAAGAGGGCGATTTCTTTGAGAGAAATCTTCCTAACCACGCAAAAGAATACTATCGTGTAACAGACAGAGGTTTCTACAGAGGCGCCCATGGTATTCCTGACCACTATCAGACCAAAGTAGTCAAAGTCTCCCAAAGCATAGTTGAAGAGGAGTTGAGTGCAAAAGTGGTGCCAGAAAGGCCGCACAAGTTGTTTATATCTCACTCTAGCAAAGATGAGAAATATATGAAGGCCCTTGTCGAGATGCTTGAAGATATTGGCATGCCAGACGGTTCTTTTGTCTGCACTTCCGTTCCTGGTCATGGCATCCCTGGTGGTGCAAAGATTTTTGAGTGGTTGCGAGATCAATTTTTGAGCTGTGATTTGCGAGTTATATTTGCGCTCAGCTACAATTACTATAAAAGTGCGGCAAGTTTGAATGAAATGGGTGCGGCTTGGGTAACAAAGGCCACAGACACATTGTTGCTCTTGCCTGGTTTTAACTATAGCGATGTTAAGGGATGTGTGGATCCACGTGAAATAGGAATCAGTTTTGAAGCAGATGGCGATGAGTTGAAACATCGGCTAAATGAACTGAAAGATACATTGATTTTTGAGCACAATCTTCCGTCCATAACCCAAACAAGATGGGAACGGCACAGGGACAAGTTTATCAGTGCTGTTTTGGAAATCGCAGAAGCGTCAGAAGAAAGTTTGTCAGATGAACCGAATGTCTATGAGCCAACAGTAGGACGAGACGATGTCGGCAACATCCCGGTGGAACCGGCATTTCTGCTTGTATATGCGGAAGCAGGAGACGGACAGATTATAAGGACTCATGTGCTTGAT
>JAHZEF010000034.1:8572-8998 GCA_019422005.1 Clostridiales bacterium | reverse complement strand
GCAAGGGGCTCTGGATATGCTTATAAATTGGGGCTGGGTAAGAGATGTAAGTCACAAGGGTGAAATTTATGAAGTCACTGGAACAGGATATAAGAAGGCTGACTGGCTGAAAAATGGAATGGAGATAAATACGGACAATGAACCCTTGAATGAACTTGAGAAATTTGAGTAAAAGTATCTCGCAATATATGGCATATATGGCGAAAACAACAGGAGATAAGTTTCTATGGCACATTCAATCGTCAGTTCCGGGTCAATGGTTTCCTCTATACGCTCACTACCTACTTGACAATAGCTCAACTTTTGGCGAGGGTATAGACTGAATAATATAGGAAATCCCTTTCGGATTGGAGGCATTTGTCCGATAAACTTTTCTATCAGCGGCAATCATGTAAGGTAGGGTACAAATTTTACCCTACCTTACAT
>JAHZEF010000034.1:571-8539 GCA_019422005.1 Clostridiales bacterium | reverse complement strand
ACGGGAACGCTTTTTTAATATATCGATTGGGGTCGGTACTATCGATCAGAACAGTAACAGCATCTGTGATAGAGGAAAATCATTCTTTAAGTTCTTCGTCACATGATGTACGGCTTTGCTTCAAAGGCCTGGATGGTGTTCGTTTCTCCCATATTACAACCACCTTTCACACATAAGGATATTAAATCTGATAGCGAAGGGTATTGTACATTGGAACAGATTATTTATCATGTTATGCGTTGCGGCTTAATACACGGAACAGGTGAAGAAAGCAAAATTGTTTGGAATAGTAACGTTCCGCTTGCTATTGATAAAGATCAAAATCTAAACATTTCTCCAAGTTTTATTTGGGGATTAGCCTTATGTGTCATTACATGCCCAGTCAATATCCATGAACGGGTCGGGGACTATTGCTGGATATCCATGGCTACATTTAAGTATTTGATTAATGATTTGTGGGGAAAACGGGATAGCGTAAAAAAGATGATCAAAAGTCAGTATAATGTGACGGTCAAGGAATGCTATGTAAAATAAAACCTCTTGCCAATGGACTGCAAATTATTGATATTACTACATTTCTTTAAGTCCTATCATTACACTCCGACCAAAATCCGTCAAAGCCGTCAGGCTTTGACGGATTTTTTCTCTGCCGGTCCGAACAGTCCATACATTAGAAAAAAACGACTTAATCCACAAAAGAGGTTGCCTGAATGCCGTGATATGATCCACTATGAAAAACCCTACAGGCAAAAAAGATCAGCCAATACAGGCTGATCAAAGAATACGGCGTTGGGAATGCACAACTTCAGAGATTGCGCAAAAAAGTGACCATCAATATCACTGCACTGCTGTACGCCTGTTCATCCAAGCTGTTTAAAGCCGCCTCTGAATTTTCAAAATCCAGAGGCGGTTTCCCTGTATTCATGCGGATCCCCGGCGTTTTCCGGAGCGTATTCCGTCTTCAGCGGCCGGCGAACGGCAGGCAGCCGAAGTAGACCGCCCCCACAGCCTGCGCAAACTGCGCCACTGTATAGTCCGGATGCGCCTCCAGCTGCCGCATCAGCGGCGTATTGGCAAGGCTTCCGTCTGCCGCATGCTGCTGCAGCTCCGGTACAATCCGTCCGGCCCCCTCGCACAGCAGCCGGAAACAGGCGCTGCTCTTCACCAGCCGGCCGAACAGGGTTCTCTCCCGGCTCTCCGGCTGCAGGATGTACGCCGTCTCCGTCCAGCAGGCGCCCAGGGATTCGCCGATTTTGCGGAACAGTTCCGCGCATGCATCCCCGCCGGGCGCTTCCGCCTTTTCCATGAAAAACTCGAGGCAGGGCTTGCGCAGATCCTGCGGCGCTGTCGGAACCGTCAGCTTGCCGCCTTCCCACACAAACAGTCCCCGTTCCACAGCCTCCTGCCAGATCTGCGGCGCCGTCTTCGGCAGTTCCCGGGCCGCCAGCCGGAACACGCCGGACTGGCAGGCATATTTTTGGAGCGTTCCGGGAAGCCCCGTATTGAAATTATTGACGCTCCGGACATCGTCCGCCTCATACGCCCGCTGGCCGAAGCTGCCCAGATCCACAATAAAATTGTAGACCTCCAGCGGGATCTCCGGGATCGTACCGTCGGGACGAACCCAACCGGTGCCAAGCTCGGTGCCCAGCGTGTGCGCAAAAAAGCCGCTGGAGACGTCCCTTCCGGCAGCGGCCTGTTCCACGGCCGTCGTAAATGCTGCCATGGGGCCGTCGTTCGTATTCATAACGGCCCCGTCCGGCGTGACGTACGAGGCAAGCCGGTCTGCCAGGCCCGTGATCTCTGCAAACTGCGCTTCATAATCCAGTTCCGGATTCTCCCGCATCCCGCGGGTCTTGTATGTCTCCCCGCCGACAATCCGGTTGCGGATCACCACATCCGGGAAGCACAGCCCAATGGCGTCAAAATCCCGCAGCTGCGCTCCGGCGGCCGCCTCCATGGCTCTGACCCCTTCCGCCACCTGCCCAACAGAAGCGCCGCGCTCCAGCGCCGCGGCGTCCAGCGCTTCCCTGCGCCCGGCTGCGCAGAGGCTGGCCGCCGCGCGCATCAGGCGCGTCAGCAGCAGCACCGGTTCCACCAGCTGCTCCGCACGGGTGAAGCCGGCCGGGAACCAGTCAAATTCCTTGAACACGGCCAGCTTCCCGTCCGCTGCGGCCACCAGCTTGATATCCGTCCCACCGATGTCCATCCCCATTACCATGCGTCCCGCCGCCGCAGCCGGCAGACGCCTGAAAACGCCTCCGTCGCCGGTTACGGCCGGCGGCTCCGTTACAGGGGGTTCCTCCGCCGCATCATGGACACGGAAAGAGAACCGCCGCGCATCCCCATACAGCGCCTGCAGCGTCCGTTCATTGACATTCAGGCACTTTCCATACCCGTTTCTCTCCGCTTTGGAGCGGCCTGTCTGAAACGCCGCGTCCAGCCCGGCCGCCAGGGAGGCCCCGCGCTGATCCGTATAGAGGTCAATCCGCTCTGCCCCCAGAGACGACAGGATATTATACAGCATCGCATGGAGATAGGAGGCCACAAACGACTCTTCCCTCTGCCCAAACCAGTCCGGAAGCCGCAGCGGGAAGCGCCTCACACCGCCTCCATACAGGGTGACATGGCAGGAAAGCGGGTGAACGCCTTCCCTCTGAAACGCCTCGCGAACCTCGCCAATGTATACCGGTTCATCCGCTTCAGCCCGATTGATAAACGCATCCAGCATCATTCTCTATCCCTCCATCACCGGTTCCACGCCCTCCCGGCGCAGAATTCCGTAAAAGTGCGACAGCTCCTCCGCCGTCAGCGCCGCCCCCGAGACCGGATACGCGCGCTCCAGCGCCGCATACTTGCTCCGGCAGAGAGGATTAAAGTTCAGCAGTTCCAGGCGTGCGTTCCGCTGCCTGGAAGCAACATAGCGCGCGATGGCCCGAACCGTCTCATCCTCCGCCGTATATCCCGGAATCAGCGGCGTTCGAACCAGCAGGTCAGCGCCGGCAGAGACCAGAAATTCATAATTCGACAAAATCAGCGCATTGGATACGCCCAGCAGCGCGCGGTGGCGCCCGTCGTCCAGCAGCTTGAGATCCGCCATCCAATGATCCACCAGCGGCAGCAGCTGTACCAGGGTTTCCCGCGGCGCGTAAAGGCATGTTTCCACTGCGGTGTCCACCCCCGCCTTCCGGCACTCCTGCAGAACTTCCGCGGCAAATTCCGGCTGCGCCAGCGCCTCCCCTCCGGACAGCGTCACGCCGCCGGCCCCGAAGAACGGCTTGTCCCGCAGCAGCAGCGCCGCCGCTTCCGCGGGCGTCATTTCGCGGCCGTCCGGCTCCATCGCCGCCGCCGGGCAGCAGTCCGCACAAAGGCCGCAGGCCGTGCAGCGTCCGGGGTCCACATGGACGCGCCCATTCAGGGACAGCGCCCCGGCCGGGCATGCCGCCACACAGGCCCCGCACCGGATACAGGAGGCCGGATGGTGCCAGATCCGGATCTCCCGCCGCAGCCCTTCCGGGTTCTGGCACCAGGGACAGCGCAGCGGGCACCCCTTCAGGAACAGCGTGCTGCGGATACCGCCGCCGTCATGGACGGCGAACCGCTTGATGTCAAACACAACCCCGTTCATACGCTTTCATAGACCGTGCGTGCGATAATCTCATCCTGAAGATCCCGCGCAAGTTCCGTGAAATAGGCCGTATAGCCCGCCACGCGAACCGTCAGGCCGCGATACCGCTCCGGTTCCCTCTGCGCCGCCCGGAGATCCGCCTCATTGAGCACATTGAACTGCACATGGCTGATTCCCAGCTCCACGAACGCCCGCAGGAAGGAGGTAAACTTTTCAATCCCCGCCTGCGTTTTGAAAAACTGCGGCAAAAACTTCATGTTCAGGAGCGTGCCGTTGCTGGCCTCCCGGAAGGGGAGCTGCGAAACGGAATGGAGCAGCGCCGTGGGGCCCTGGGTATCCCTTCCGTACATGGCGGAAACGCCTCCGTCCGCCAGGGGCTCCCGGGCACGGCGGCCGTCTGCGGAAGCGCCGACATTCTGCCCCATGGGGACATGAGCCGACACCGTATAAAGGCCCATCTGATAAATGCCGCCGCGGCCGTTCCGGTACTTCCGGAGCCTGTTGGCAAAGTAATCCGCCCATTTTGCCCCCAGCGCATCCACCCACGCCACATCGTTTCCGTACTTGGGCGCCCTGTGGAGCAGCATGACGCGCACCGCTTCCTCTCCGGCATAATCGGTCTGCAGCGCATGGAGCAGCCGGTCCGCCGGCAGGAGCTTCCGGTCAAACACCAGTTCCCTGATCGCCGCCAGGGAATCCGCCACATTGGCAACCTGTATGGCCTGAACGCCTGCAAAATTGTAATGCGCGCCGCCCTGGGTCACGTCGCGTCCCACAGCAAGGCAGTCGTCCACCACCGCCGACAGGAACGGCGTCGGCAGCAGCTTTTCATGCATCTGTTCCACTGCGGTAACACAGGAAACCATCCGGTCTGCGAAATAATCGATCTGCGCGGCAAAGGCGTCTTCCAGTTCCCGGAAGCTGCGGTAGGTGGTCAGATCCCCCAGATCCAGCCCCAGCCGTTCCCCGGTCAGGAAATCAACGCCATGGTTGATCGTCAGTTCCAGAGCCTTGACCAGATTGAACATGGCGGCGTCGCTCCAGGCCAGGGCGTTCCCATGGGTCGTCAGTTCAACACAGCCCACAATGCCATAGTTCATGGCGTCCCGGTGGCTGACGCCGTGGGCTTCCAGGGCCGGAACCACCGCTTCATCGTTAAAAAACTGCGGCATGCCGCTGCCCAGTCCCACCACGCGGCTGGCTGTTTCCAAAAACGCCTGCGGCGACCCCCTGTGGATCCGGCAGGACAAGTTCGGCTGCGGCAGGAGCAGCTGCCCCTGCGCCTTGAGGAAGAGATAGCTCAGATCGTTGACCGCGTCGGATCCGTCTTCCTTCTGTCCGCCCACGGCCACGTTAAAGCCGATCGGAAAGCCTGCAAAATACCTGGCGCTGTTGGAATTGCGCAGGTATACCAATTGGTTGAACTTCAGCCACAGGCACTCTGTGATTTCCAGCGCCTGCGCCAGCGTCATGCCGTCGGCGCGGCTGCGCCGGTAATAGGGATACAAATACTGATCCATCCTGCCCGGGGAGAAGGAGGAGGCATTCCCCTCCATCTGCAGTATGACATAGAGAAACCACACCGACTGCACCGCCTCATGGTAGGTCTCCGGCGGCTCTGCAGCCAGCTTTCTGCAAATCCCGGCGACCTCCAGCAGATGCGCCCGGTTCGGCCCCTCCGCCAGCCGTTCCGCCAGTTCCGCGTACCTCGCGATAAAAGCGGACGCCCCTTCCATCGCCAGGATCACGCTTTCATAAAAATCCCGCTTTTTCCCATCCGCACGGCTCAGGTGCCCCGCAGCCTCGGCCCGCAGGCCGGCGGGCCCCAGCCTCAGCCATTTTTCCGTATTTGGGCAGATGTGCCCCTGGGAATGATCCTTCTGGTTGATCTTCACCACCCTTGCAATGGCGTCCACCTGTTCGCCAACGGCGTCCCGAACCTGATCTTCCAGCGAACGCCCCCGCCAATAGGGCAGGATTTCCTCCCGGAATTCCCGAATGTCCTCCGGATGGACCTCAAACCGGTCCTGCGGCCTGGTGGGCAGCGTTTCAAACTCCCGGTCAATCCAGGACGCCCCGGTTTCCGGAAACACCACGCCGCCGCGCACCCCCGGCGTCCGGTTGCCCACAATGCGCTCCTCAGGCTCAATCCGGATGGTAATTTCCGTCAGCGCGTCCCGCAGGGCCATGGCCCGCTGAATGCAGCGCGGCCGCCCTTCGCTGCGCTGATAGCTCCTGGTTATAATCCGGGCCTGTTCAATGCTGGCATAGCGCGGCTCTGCCAGCATCTGCTCCTTCAGCCGCCGGATCCGGCCCGGAAGAAGCAGCGCCTGAATTTCTTCCCGTGACGTCATGCGAACATACCTCCTCTGAATTCCGCCCTGCACAGGCTGCGCAATTCTGTTCCCCCTCATCATACCATGGCACCGTCCGGTGCAACACTCCCGAAACCTCCGAAAAAGTGCACAATACTGAACACGCTGCCGCTGCGCCCTGCGTTGACTTTGGCTGCTTCCAATGCTATATTGTTTTCAGAAAGGCGGAATCAAAATGGAGTATCCGGAGAAATATGAGGCAATTTACGCCTCCCATCCCGTCCTGCATTTCTGCGAACGTTTCAATGAGGCCAGCGATATTTGGGACTTCCACCTCCACCAGCACCCTTATATTGAACTCCTGTTTTTCCTGGAAGGTACCGCCAGCATCGAGATTGCCGGCACCCAGCTGTCCGTTTCCCTGTTTGACACTGTGGTTTATCCCGCCGGATGCCTCCACCGCGAGGATCCGTCCCCGGATCTCAAGCGGGAAGTCATCTGCCTCTGGGTGGAAATGCCGGAACTGGTTCTGGAAGCGCCTTTGCAGATTCAGGACCGCAGCGGCCAGCTCTCTTCCCTGTTTCGCCGGATCCATGCGCTGCACAAAGCCGGCAGCCAGCCGCCGCATCTGCTGGAATACTACCTCAAAGCCCTGATGACGCTGACGCTCCAGTATGCCTCCGAGGAGCAGCGCCGGCAGGTTCTGCCCCACGCCATGCAGTATCTGCACACCCACTTTACCGGCCCGGTCACGCTGGACACGCTGGCGCAGCTGGAGCATATCAGCAAATCCTACCTCTCCCGGCAGTTCAAGCGCTGCACCGGCATGACCGTCATTGCTTACATTCACAGCCTTCGGATGGAACTGGCCAAGCACCTGCTGGTCACAACCGATGACAGTATCGCAGCCATTGCCGACCAGGCCGGCTACGAATCGCCCAAATATTTTTACCGGACCTTCCGCGCCGTCTGCGGCCAGTCCCCTGCAGAATTCCGCCGTACCCATACCCGCCGCGCCGCCGTCCAGACGGCTGCGGCTGTGCGTGCCGGAGACAAGCCTCCGCTCTGAACACCGGGCCCCCGCCTGCTTCTGCAGGCGGGGGCCCGAAACGTTCTTACAGGAAGGAGGAGAAGCGCCCCGGCGCGCTTCACTCTGCTCCGGCTCCACGGCAGGGCTGCGGCTGCAGGACAAGCCGTTCCAGCACATCCGCCACGCCGTCTGCCTGATTGTCCGGCGCCACCAAATCCGCCGCATCCCTGACCTGCGCCGCGGCATTGCCCATGGCGACGCCGACGCCTGCGTCACGCAGCATGGACAGATCGTTCAGGCCGTCCCCAAAGGCCATGGACGCTTCCGGACGGATTCCCAGGAAGGCGCATAACTCCTGCAGCGCCCGTCCCTTGCCGGCTTCCCGGCTGTTGATTTCAATATTATTGCCCGCCGCCGACGTAATGGCCAGCTCCGGAAACTGTTCCGGCATCCGCTCCAGTTCCTCAGCCCGGCGCGCCAGATCTGACTGCCTGAAAAACATCTGCGCCTTCTGAATCGGCCGGTTGCGCTCCCGCATGGCCCTGCGGAAATCTTCCACCGGCGTGCGCAGGTTGCGCACCATATCCAGCGCAAACTGATCGTCCAGGAACTCCTCCATCCGCGCATAATGCGTTTTGTCCATCCAGCCCCAGCCGTCCTGATAACAGTCATAAATGACAGGCAGCCCATCCATATAGGCAAACAGCCGGTCCGCCGCCAGAGGCGGGATCTCCGCCCGGTACAGTGTCCGCTGCTCTGCAGCGTCATAAACCTCGGCCCCGTTGACGCAGATGGTATAGCGCACAAACGGCAGTTCCCGCACCACGGCCGGCATCCCCTTGTAAAAGCGGCCCGTGGACGGCACAATCCAGATCCCCTGGTCAGCCGCACGCTGCAGCGCACAGCGGTTTCGCTCGGATATCTGCTTGTCCCGGTTGAGCAGCGTTCCGTCCAGATCCAGGGCAATCAGCTTGATTTGCATGGCAATTCCTCCC
>JAHZEF010000034.1:0-561 GCA_019422005.1 Clostridiales bacterium | reverse complement strand
GCCGCCGTTTCTCCGGGTTATTTTCCTTCATTCCGGGCAGGCTGTCAAGCTTTTTTCAAATCCGCCGCCGCAGACAGGCACTTTTTTCGATTTCTTTCGTCAATTGGTTTACAGAACCCCAAACGCCATGCTATGATAAACATGCGTTTCAGACAGACACCACACGAGAAAGCGGCCCGCAGCCGCGGAGGAAGGATCAATGGCAAACAATCAGAAAAACAACAACGAAAACCCGCTGGTTTCCTGGGTGCTGACCGTGGTCATGCTGGCGGTCGCCTGGCCTGTCGGCCTGATTATGCTGTTTCGGATGCTGACCGTCGGCTCCATCACATCGCCGCGCAAGGCCAGCCGCAGCGCTCCCATCGACGTCCGCGCCACAGAGGTCCGGGACGAGCCGGAGCCCCGCAGCCCGCGTCCCGCCGCACAGCCCCGCGCTGCCCGGCCGGGCCGGACATCCGACGGGGCCGCCGAACGCGCGCCGGCCGTTGTCGGCAGGCACTGGGGCCGCGGCCTGATCATCGCCGGCGCCATTGTGGCAGGCGTCTTTGGGTTTATCACCTT
>JAHZEF010000033.1:1654-17464 GCA_019422005.1 Clostridiales bacterium | reverse complement strand
TTACATTCCACGGCCCTGCTGTGAACTTGAATCTTGACATCCTTGTTTCCTCCCTGTTCTGTAGTAGTCTGCCGCACCCCGGGCCGGCAAGCCCTCCCGGGAGCAGCGAGCCGGTTTTCTCCCTGCCGTCCCCCGGCTCAGGGGGACAGCGCGGCATAGGCGCGGCGAACCTCCCCGCAGAGATTCTCCAGCGCATTTTCAAAATATGTCCTTCCCAGTTCCGGCGTCGCGTCGCGCGGGTCAAAGATCACACTGTCGCCGGGCGACCGCCGGCATGCGAACACGCTGTCGTCCGCAATCCCCCAGTCGGTGTATTTCAGCGGCACGTCCCGCGGCGGCAGTTCCTCCAGGCAGACATGCTCATCATGCAGATACCGCATCAGCGCTGTTTCCACCAGGGTTCCGTGCCCGAAATCCACCGGCTCGTCGCCGTCGCGCAGAATGTTGGGAAACGTCGCCAGCACCGTGCTGTCCGTCTCATGCGTAAACTCCACCGCCAGCCGTTCCAGCGAGGCTTTCTGCCCCCAGGCGCCATGCCCGTTGACAATCACGATCAGCCGGTATCCCTGCTGCACCAGCAGCCGCAGATGTTCCCGCACCGCCAGCGCAAAAAATTCCTCCCGGGCATAAAAGCTCTTCATGCTGTTTTTCGGCACATCCATCCCCAGGATATACAGCTGCTCCGGCTGCGCAAACCCTTTGGCAGCCAGGATCTCCGCCGGGCGCTCCCGCTCGGTTCCAAAGAATACCGTGGGCATCACCACGCCGCCGGTTTTCTCCGCCGCCGCGCGGGCCCATGCCTGCGCCATCAGCGGATCCGTTCCGTACGGCATGGCCGGCCCGTGCCATTCCAGCGGCGCAACAGGCAGGTAGACAATGGAGCAGCGTTCCCGCTCCGCAACCATTTCCCCCGGCCGCAGGTATTCCATCCGCACAGTTCGCACTGCGCCGCCTCCTTCCGTCAAATCAGCGCGCTTTCCTCCTTGCGGCTCCAGTCACCGTCGCCCATATAGCCTGCCGGCAGGGCCTTCGGCGTTTCAAACGTCGATTCCAGCCGGTACGCTTCCCCGCGCTCGGCGCTCAGCATAACGCCGTGCATCATTTCAAACACATGGTACGCCAGCTCCTTGCTGGCACGGTGATTCCGTCCCGCCGCAATGGACCAGGCCATTTCCGCCGCGCCCAGCCCGCGGGAGTTTTCCGCATATCCATGGGTAAACGGAAATTCCACCGGCTGCCCCAATGTCTTCTGCAGGTAGACCGGCGCGCCGAAGACATTGGGATCCCCCATGGTCAGGATCCCCTCCGTGCCGTAAATCTCCAGATTGGTCTTTTCGTCGAGGATGCAGTCCGAGTTCATGTGCAGCGTGCCCAGCACGCCGCTCTCATATTGAATCGCCGCCGTCAGGACATTGGGCACCTCGATGGTATATGACTGGCCGTACTGCGGCGCGCCGATGCGGGTATTGATCCGGGTCGGGTTATGAATTGCCGTATAGGCGCTGATGGATCTGGCCGGCCCCAGAATCGCCGCCAGCGCCGTCAGGTAATAGCCGCCCATATCGAATCCGATCCCGGCGCCCTTTTCATAAAGGTGGGTCAGGAACTCGCCGTAAATGGCGTAATTCCGGCTGATGGAAGCCCGGCAGGAAATCGGCTCGCCGATCAGCCCGGATTCCACAATATATTTGGCCGTCTGCACGCTGGCGCCCAGGAAAGTATCCGGCGCGACGCCCAGATGAAGCCCCTTCTCTTCCGCCAGCGCCACCAGCTCTTTTCCCTGCCACAGCTCCACCGCAATCATTTTCTCGGAAAACACGTGCTTGCCCGCCAGCAGGCACTGCCTGATGATCGGATAATGCGCCGCAGGCGTCGTCAGGCAGATCACCATGTCAATGGACGCATCCGCGCAGATTTCCTCCAGCGACATCGCCCGGACGCCGAATTTTTCTGCGCTGGCCTCCATGCGCTCCGTCACAAGATCGCTGCACGCCGTCAGTTCCAGAATGCTGAACTTGCCGGTGGTGATATTGGTCATATAGATATCGCTGATGCTGCCGCAGCCCACAATGGCTGTCCTGATTTTCTGCATATCTGTCCCTCCGTGCCGCTCAAAGCGACAGAACGACTTCGCGGATGCGGGCAGCCGTGGCGGCGATCTCCTCATCCGTGGAGTTGATATTGATACCGCAGCCGGAACCCAGCCCCTTGTCGACCACGCCGACAGAAATGTTCACCGCGCGGTCCAGAATATCGTCCGTCTGAGGCAGCATGTGCCTGTGGTACTCCACCTGCGTTTCAAACCGCGGGCAGTCGTACGGGCAGTTGGCCCTGGTAGCGGTCACTTTGTTCAGAACCTGCTCCATATTGTTGTACACATGCCAGCCGGAGTTGGCAATGGGCGACGTTCCCATGATTTCACAGAACCTGGCGGCTTTCTCCTTTGTTTCAAACAGAAGCGTCAGCAGCGTGGCGCATTCGCCCGGATCGTTGATCCGGCGGAACCCCAGCCCGGGCAGGCCCTGCAGCGCCCCCTTGAGCATGGCTTTTTTCTTCCGCAGCAGCTCCAGAATGCCGTCCAGCTTGCGGCCCTGCGCCACGGCCACAGCGCCCGTCAGCTCGTTCATCCGCATATTCATGCCCACAATGGAGCGGTTCCCCACTTCCACGCCCATGCGGCTGGGCTTGTGCCCCTGGTCATGGAAGCCGAATGCACGCTCATAGAGGTCGTCGTCCGACGTGCCCACAAAGCCGCCGTCGCCGGTCGTAATGGTTTTGAACACGTTTAAGGAATAGGCGCCCATATCCCCGATGGTCCCCAGACGCTTTCCCTTATAGGATGCGCCAACCGCCTGGCAGCAGTCCTCGATCACGTACAGGCCGTGCTTCTTCGCGATCTCCAGAATCGGATCCATATCGCAGGGGTTCCCCAGCATATGGACCGGAATAATCGCCCTGGTCCTCGGCGTAATCAGCTGCTCAATCTTGGTCGGGTCGATGGTCAGGGATTCGTCCACCTCCGCCAGAACCGGCACGGCATTGGCCAGAATCACGGTGGAAATGGATGCGATAAACGTATAGCCCGGCACGATCACCTCATCGCCGGCGCCGATCCCCAGCGCCGCCAGGCAGCACTGCAGCGAGCCCGTGCCGGAGCTGGTCGCCACCACGTGCCTGTGGCCCAGCCGCTCCGCCATTTCCCGCTCAAACGTCGCCACTTTCGCCTGAAAGCCGTCCACCCCCGGCGTTCCGTACCGGAACAGGTTCCCGCTCTCAATGACGTCCATCAGTTCCTTTTTCTCTTCCGCTCCGAATACATAGGAGCCAGGTCCTCCTGCCATTGTGATTACCTCCATCGTTGTTTCTTCACAGTTTATGATCGTCTCCGCTACGGCAGAACGCGCTCTGTCAGGCGGGTGCGGTAGCCGTCCAGCGCACGGACAAAGCCTTCGGCATACCGGCAGCCGGCCTGCATCCCCCGGAATTCCGAGGTGATCCGAATGGTGTCGAAAAACCGATCCGTGTCGCCGCCCAGAGACGCATAGTTGTCCACCATCCACTGCTTCTGGCTCTCCATGCAGGAAAGCATCTTCATCTTGGTCTCATAGTAATCCGTGATATCCACATAATCCGTCGGCACAAACCCCATGGAGTTGGCCGGCTCAAAATACCAGATGGACGGAACGACGCCATAGGGCGGCTCTTCGGTCTTCAGATGGGCAATGGGAATCATCACCGCGATGTCGTTGACGATTTTGGACGTCAGTTCATGATCCGGATTATAGTCATGGGGGCTGTGGGTCAGGATCACATCCGCCCGGCAATGGCGGACCAGGTTGATAAATGCCAGCCGGACCGACTTGTCCTCGTAAAACATCTCGTCGTCATAATCCAGGCAGATGTATTCCGCGCCGATGATGGCGGCGGAATTGGCCGCCTCCCGCTTCCGGATCCGTGCAATCTCCTCCATGCTGTGCGTGGAGGAGCCGATGTTGCCGTTGGTCGCCGTGGCCATGAAGACCTTGTGCCCCTGCGCAGCATACTTTGCCAGCGTGCCGGCGCACATGGTTTCAATGTCGTCCGGATGGGCGCCGATTGCCAGAATATTCATGGAATCCCCTTCTTTCCCGTCAATTCTTTTTATGTTCCACCTGGGCCAGAACCGCCAGATACAGAATCACGCCAATGGCAATGTACTGATAAAAATCCGGCAGCCCCGCCATGATCAGGCCGTTTTTCACCACATAGATGAGCAGCACGCCGATGAACGTCAGTGCCAGATTGCCTTTGCCGCCGGCCAGGGACGTGCCGCCGACAATCGTCGCCGCAATGGCCTCCATGGGCATCAGCTCGCCCATAAACGGCTGGGCCGACGCCACGCGGCTGGCATAGAGCATACCGGCTATGGCGGCCAGGACGTCGCAGAGCAGGAAAATAAACATCTGCACGCCGCGGACGTTGATGCCGCAGATATGGGCGCACTTCTGGTTGCTGCCCACCAGGTAAATGCTGCGTCCCAGCTTCCGGTACTTCAGAAACAGCGCCAGCACCACATAGATGACGATGAGCGCCACAATGGGAAACTGGATATTTCCCAGCACCCGCAGCTGCCCCCACCTGGTAAACGAGGCGTACTCTTCCCCGAACATGGAGACGGGAAACCCTTCTGTCACAATGTAAATGACGCCGCGATAGATCGACTGGAGGGCAAAGGTTGTAATAAAGGCGTTCATATTCAGATAGGACACGCAGAGCCCGGCCAGAACGCCGCACACCAGCCCAAGGCCGACGCCGCCCAGAACCGCCAGGAACACCGAGCCTGTGGCCTTCATCAGGAAAGCCGCCGTCAGGCCGCCCATGGCCGCCACCATGCCCACCGACATATCAAAGTAACCCGCCATAATGCAGGCGCACTCGCCGATGGCGATCAGCCCCACAGGAACCGCTGTCAGGAGAATGCTGTGGAGATTGGACAGCTTCAGGAAATTGCGGTTGACGAAGGAAAAAACGAGACATGCCACAATCAGCGTCAGTATAATGATCACCGGCTGCACCTGGCTTCTGCTGAGCTTTCTGTCCCGCAGCTTGTTGGATACCTGCATAAAATATTCCATCCTTTCTCCCGGTTATTTCGGGCGGTCGGTCTGCACCAGGATGGCCAGGACCAGGATCACGCCGGTTGCAATATGCTGGTAAAAACTGGGCACCGCGATCATATTCAGGCCGTTCTGCAGGCAAACCACGATCATGATGCCCACAAACGTCATGGCCATATTGGCCTTTCCGCCCGCCATGGAAGTACCGCCGACCACGGCGCCCGCTATGGCCTGCATGGCATAAAGGTCGCCGATGACCGGCTGGCCGGAGCCGGACCGGGAAGCAAACAGCAGGCCGGCCAGCGCAGACAGCGCGCCGCTGAGCACAAATACAAAAGTCTGGGAAAACCGGATGCGGATACCGACGTTCTTGGCCGCTTCCAGATTGCCGCCCACCACAAACAGGTCGCGGCCCAGCTTTGTAAAGCGCAGGACCAGATACATCGCAAGGTATGCCAGGATCAGGATGACCACCGCCCAGGTAATCGGCGTTCCAAAGATCTTGTGCTGCCCCAGGAACTTAAACGCCTTATACGTCGTCATGCGAATGGCCTCGCCGTTGGTCAGGATATAGATGACGCCTTTCCAGATCTGGAACAGCGCATACGTGGCCATCCACGCCGGCATGTGCCAGAACGCCACGGAAACGCCGGCAAACAGGCCCGACAGGACGCCGAACAGCAGCGCAATTGCGAACGCGGCATAGGTCGGAACGCCGAGCTCGGTGATCAGCATCGTCCAGATCACACCGGCCAGAGACGCCACCATTCCCACAGACATGTCGAATGCGCCGGTCAGGAGGCATCCGCATTCGCCGATGCCGATCAGCCCCAGCGGAACCGCCGCCACCAGAAGCGCGGCCAGGTTGGCGGGCTTCAGAAAGTACGGCGACAGGATGCCGAATACCAGCATCAGCACAACCAGCGCGGCCAGAATGATGATATTCTGACGCTTGTCACGGTTCATTCTTCTTTTGACTTTGATCAATTCGTTTGCTTCAGACATATTGACTCCCCTTTCGGGCCGGCCCGCCTGCCGCCGGCAGCGCACGGCGCAGGCAGACGCTCCGCCTGCCGCCGTTTACCGGCCGCCCCACACTGTCGCTACGATGAAAACGCATACTGGATGACGTCTTCCTCGGTCAGGTTTTCGTTCTGCAGCTCCGCCGTAACCCTGCCTTCACACATGACAATGATCCGGTCGCTGACGCCGAGGACCTCCGGCAGTTCTGAGGATACCATAATGATGGCCTTCCCCTGTTCAGCCAGCTGACGCAGGGATTGGTATACCTCCGCCTTGGCGCCGACGTCAATGCCGCGGGTCGGTTCGTCCACAATCAGGATGTCGCAGTTTGCCATCACCCATTTGGCCAGAACCACTTTCTGCTGGTTTCCGCCTGAGAGGCCACCCGCCAGCATATCATAGCCTGTGGCCTTGACCCGGAATATGTTCATGCCCTCTGTGGCATAAGCCCGTTCCTTCCGCATGCTCAGGCCGCCGAGCCGGTTTTGAATGGCAGGGAAATTGGTCATGCTCAGGTTCCACTTCAGGGACGTGCCCAGCATCAGGCCCTCCTCGCGGCGGTTTTCCGTCACCAGGCCGATCCCGGCCCGGATCGCCTGGCGCGGCGATTTGATTTCCACCTTTTTGCCGCCGATCTCCACCGAGCCGCTGTCCTTTTTATCCACGCCGAAGAGGCCGCGGACAAACTCCGTGCGCCCCGCGCCGACCAGCCCGTACATCCCCAGGATCTCGCCTTTGTGAACCGACAGGGATACGTCCTGATAGTCTCTGCCGTGGCTGAAATGCTCCGCCTTCAGCGCAACCTCGCTCTGAATTGCAGAAGCCGCCTTCTTTTCTCCGAACAGGTTCAGCCCCCGGCCGATCATCATGGAAATCAGCTCGTCGTTGGTGGTTTCCGCCACCTGGCGGGTCCCGATATACTGGCCGTCCCGGAAAATGGATACCTCGTCGCACAGTTCATAGATCTCCTTCATCCGGTGGCTGACGTACACAATCGCGATGCCGCGGTCCCTCAAATCACGAATCAGGGAGAACAGCGCCTCCACCTCGCTGTCTGAAAGGGAGGAGGTCGGCTCATCGAAGGCGATAACCCGCAGATGGTCGCTGGTAAACGCCCGCATGATCTCAATGAGCTGCCAGGCGCCCATGCCCAGGTCGCCGGCCTTGGCCCGCACGTCAATGCGTTCGCCGTGCTTGCCCAGAAGCCCCTTCACCTCATTGGCCCGCCGGTACATGGTTTTCCAGTCCACCGTCCCCAGCCTGGTCCTCGGCGGATTGCCGAGGAAGATATTCTCCGCCACGGAAAGCTCCCGCAGCATCTGCATCTCCTGCGGCACCACATGGATGCCGTACTTCTTCGCCGTCTCCACATTGCTGATGTCGATTTCCTTGCCGTCCATATAAATCGTGCCTGAATCCTTCGTATACAGGCCCGTTATAATCTTCAGAAGCGTGGACTTTCCGGCGCCGTTCTCCCCGCAGAGCGCATGGACCCTGCCGGCTTTCAGGGAGATTTCCACGCCGTCAAGCACCTTGTTGCCGTAAAAAGACTTGACGATGTTTTCCGCTCTCAAAATGATTTCTTCGCTCATATTCAAACCCCGCTATGCGGCTTTGTACAGCCGGCTGGCGCTGTTTTGCCGCCGGCCGCGCAAGGCCTGTCAAATTCCGTCTGCATGCCTCCCGGAGACACGGCCCCGGGCGGGCCGGTCTGCAGCCAATAAAAAGAGCGGGGAGGCGGCGGTGTACGCCGCCTCCCGCATCCATGCGCCGCTGCTGCAGCGGCGCCATCAGGTTCTGCCGCGAATCAGATATTTGTCGTCCGTCATCAATAATAGGTATCGTAAACCTCCTGAACGCTGTCGGCGTCGACCACAATCAGATCATAGCCGGTGAAGCCGGGGATCGGCGTGCCGTTTTCCACCAGGTCGATGATGATCTCGCCCATACCGACGCCGGAGGGTGCAGACGCCAGGCCCACGCCATAGCAGCAATTCCTGACAGCCTCATCCTGCAGCATCAGCTCATAGGGATTCGGCGTGGAGAAGCAGTCGGCCACAATCACGTTGGACAGGTCCTCGCCCTGCTCCTTGAACAGCGTGATGGTCGGCACAACACTGTCGGCGCCGCCGGCGGAGATCAGCCATTTGTCCACCGTGCCGGCGTTGGCCTGCAGCGTGGAGGAGAACTTCTCCATAACCTCGTCGGAAAGAGAGCCGCCGCAGTCCAGCCAGATGATCCGGTCTTCGGGGATGTCGGGATAGGCCGCCATGATCGCATCATAGAAGCCCACATTGCGGTTGTGAATGGCCTCAACGGAGGGGCTGTCCTGAATCACGAACAGGAAGTTGCTGTAGTCCTCGGCCACGCCGTCCATAAAGTTCTTCTCAGTCATCTTCTCGGCCACATACTTGCCCAGCTCATTGTGCAGATAGTAGTCATCCAGGCCGTAATGCGGGGAATAGAAGCCATAGGCGTCTGCGCCGGGATCGTCGGTCGTCAGATAGGCGATGCCGGCGTCCTGCAGCATGGCGATGGCATCCGGCAGCAGCGCCGTGTTGACAGGCGTCATGACCACAACGTCAAAGTCCTGGTTGATGATGTTCTGGATGCCGTCCAGCCAGGCCTGCTCATCCGAGTTGGCGTCGATGTACAGATACTCGTAACCGGCCGCTTCCACCGTCTCACCCAGGGAATCCGCCTTGGGCGTGAACCATGCGCCGGAGAACTTACAGACAAACGCCACTTTTACCTTGCCGTCCGCCTTGAAGTCCTTGTAATTGGGATAATTGCTGTAGTACCAGATGCCGGTGGAATCACTGTACTCGTAGCCGGCAGCCGGATCGGCTTCCAGCGTACCGGCTTCCGCCGCCGCCCAGGCGTCCTCTTCCGTCATACCGTCAGCCGCCGGCGCAACATCTCCGCCGTCGTCCGCCGCAGGCTCCTGCACATCGCCGTCGGAAGGCGCGGGAGCAGGTTCGTCGGCGCTGTCCCCTCCGCAGGCCACAAGGCCCAGCAGCATGATCAGGGCCAAAAGCAATGCCAAAACTTTTTTCATGTTCTTTCCTCCTTGATTTATTTTTCACCGGCGCATACCGGTTACTTACAAAGGAAGCCGTTCCCGTCGGAGCTGTCCCGCCGCCGACGGAGCAGTCTTTCTCTCTCCCGGCGCTGATTTTAGTATTTTAGTTAAATTCATTTTATTTAGCATTTATTACTTAAAATCTATCACATTTCAGTTCTGGTTACAATGCACCATTTTACCAAATGTATCACTCATTTTTCGTCTAATTATTCAATTTCAAATTTTTTCAGAGCTGTAAAACCATATTATATATATATTATTGAAATCCAAAAACTAAATCTCAATTTCATAATTTGCATCCCTGTTGTTTCTTTGTTAAATTTTCTGAAAATTTCATATTTTCACTTGAATTTTACTAAATATTTAAATACACTGGATACAGAAGCAGCCGCCTCACGGCTGCGCCGTTTTTCACTGTTTCCGCCCGGTTTCCCAAGGATGATCTTGCATTCTGCCAGAACCCGCCATATACTTATAGTAAAACGGATTCGGGCTTGTCTTCATGAATTAAGGAGTAACAACGATGGCAAAGGTGACAAACAAGGACATTGCCAGGCGTGCCGGTGTTTCGCAGGCGGCAGTTTCCATGGCAATCCATGGAAAACGGGGAATTTCCGAAGCGACGCGGGCGCACATTCTGCGCATTGTCCAGGAAATGAATTATGAGCCGCCGGCCAGAACGCGGCTGCCTGCCGCCGGGGCGGCGGTACTGGTGGCGGCCACGCCGGCGGAGCGCATGCTGCCCCTGATCCTGCAGAGCCTGCTGAATTATACCCAGCAGCAGGACGCCGAACTGAAAATCTTCACGCTCTCCCAGATCCTGGAGAATACCGAGGAAAAGCTGGGGGGCTGCAGCCTGCTCGTCACCTTCGGCGAGGCCGAACGGACGGCTTTGGATCTGTTCGCCTCCCTGGTGCCCAGGGTTCTGGTGATCGACGGCAACTACTTTCGCAAGCCTTTTCTCAACATCCGGATCGACTACGCCGGGGCGGCGTACACCCTGACCGCCCACCTCCGGGAGCTCGGGCACCGAAGCTTCCTCTATTTGAACGAAGATCTGCCGGCCGGAAAAAACCTGATCTGCTTCAGCGGCTTTCAGCGGCTGGTACTGGAGCAGCATCTTCCGCTCAACCCCGACCAGATCATTATGGACGCCGGCGCCGACCCCAACGTCTGGTCGCATTTTCCCGATATTCTGCAGAACAACAACATTTCCGCCGTCGTCTGCACTTCGGACGCGGCAGCCGTCCACGCTGCGGACCAGCTGGCCGCCCTGGGCCTTCGGATCCCGGAGGACATCTCCGTGGCCGCCATCGTATCGCAGGACTCCGCGGTGCATCCCGGATTTTCCTTTACGCGCATCAGCCTGAACCAGGACCGCATCGGAGAGGAAGTATTCCGGATCATCTCCCAGCAGCAGCATCCCTATAAATCCGCGGATCTGGTCATTCCGGCAGGCCCCCTGCGCCGGGGGCAGAGTGCCGGCGCACCGAAGTACAATCCCGCAGAGAAAAAGCTGGCGATTGCCATGTACCTCAAGGACCATCCCACCATGCGCGTGGCGCGGGCCGGCTTTCTGAACAACGTGCAGCAGATGGGCTATCAGGCCGAGGTTGTCGGTACGCCCAACGGGGACGACGCCTCCTTTACCGAGGTCGTGAAAACGCTGCTGAATATGGATGTGGACGGCGTTGCCATGTGGCTGGCAGTGCCTGAGGCGATCCGGCTGGTTGCCGGCGCCGGCATCCCCGTCGTCTGCCTGCACGCCATTGCGGAGGAGCCGGAGCGTCTCGGCGTCCGGTCCAACATCACCGAGGATCCCCTGGCCGTGGCCAGAGAGGTTTCCGCTTTCTTCGCCAGGCAGCTGCAGGGCCGGAGCGGCTCCATCGCATTGACCCAGTCCGGCGACAACCTGCTGGAGACCGGCATCACCCGGGAATTCCGGCGGCTGATGCGGGAAGCCTGCCCGCAGATCACCGTGCTCGACGATCTGCCGTTCGTCCATCACACCGCCGCCAACATCCGCCGGGTAACCGACCTGATCACGAATACGCCCGATCTGGTCGGCGCCTTCATCACCGCAGGCGACGCCTGCGCCGCCTGGGCGGCTGCCAAAAAGGCGCTGGGTAAAACCGACCTGATCATCGTTGGGACCGACTACACAGACGAGGCCCTGACGCTGCTGGAGAACGGCGAAATCCAGGCTTTCGTGGCGCAGCCCATCTATGAGGAAACCCAGACCAGCGTTGTGGCGCTGGACGCCATCCTGCGCGGCAAGGATTTCCCGGCTGTCTGCCGGCTGGAAGCGCCGCTTGTCACAAAAGAGACCGCGGAAAAGTACAGCCGCCTGCTTCAGGAAGTCCGCAATTGGTATGTCTGACCGCCCTCCCTGCACATCCTCCGATGGGCAGGGAGTTTTTTCGTCCGTCAGGGGGCAACCAGCGTCCGGCCGATGATCCGTTCAAAGTTCTCGCAGAGCAGCATCCGTTTCACCGCATCGTCCAGATCGCTGAGCAGCACGCGCCCCACCATGATCCGCGGATCGTTGAACGTCTGATCCGTGCCGAACACAAACCGCTCCAGCGGCGCCTCCTGCACCAGATCCTCCAGCCAGATCTGCGAATACAGCGAACCGTTGAAATCCAGGTAGACATTCGCAAAGCGGTTGGCGAGGCGCAGGGAATCGAGGCACCCCCGATAGGTGCCGCCCATATGGCAGAGCTGCAGGCGCAGCTCCGGATACCGCTCCAGCACCGGCTCAAAGTCCGCAGGGTTGTTGGCCGGTTCCGTCTCCCAGGTATGGCAGGCCACCAGTATGCCGTGGGCAATGCAGTACTCATACAGGCGGTCATACTCCCGCCCCGCAATGGACGTCCCGGTATCCCGCGGATGGATTTTCACCCCTACAAACCCGGGATCGGACCGGTATGCTTCCAGCTGCGCCATGCACGCGCCGTGGTCATGCGGATCGTAGAAGATGGAGGCGTACACATACCCCGGATGCATGCGCGTAAACTCCATCATACGCTCGTTGCCCCCGGGCGCATCGCCGCCCAGCGCCCGCAGGTGGCTGGCCACCAGGGCGCCGACGCCGATCCTGCGGCTCAGGCGCAGGCTTTCCTCCAGCGGAAGCGACCGAATATAAGCGCCGCCCTGCTCCCCGTCTCCCAAATGGGCGTGGGCGTCCAGAATCCGCAGATCCTGTGGCAGCGTCCCATTCAAAACGCACTCTCTGATCGTCATCTGCTCCGCACCTCCACCAGCCGTTCAAAATTGCCGTGCGCAATCAGTTCCTTCTGTTCCCGGGACAGTTCGCAGTACAGGAGCTGAAACAGTTTGTCATACGGTTCTTTTTCCGGCATGTAGGTGCCGAACAGGAACCGTTCCGCCCCCAGGATCTCCGTCATGTTCTCAATGCCATAGTATTCAATGGTGTTGCAGGTATCGAAGTACACATGCGGATAGTATTGGGCAAACCGGACGTACTGGCGGTTGAGCCACTGATCCGTGTTGGTGATGATCAGGCGCAGTTCCGGATAAGCCTCCTTGACCGCCGCGGCATCGTTGAGGTCAAGCTCCTGCAGGGACACCAGCAGCGGCGTGCGGCTCTCGCACAAAACGTCCAGCATCCAGTCGTACATCCACACATGCAGCGGCGCAGCGTAGGACGCCGGATGAATGCGGAACAGCGCCCGCTCTTCCGCAATCGCGCGCTCCATCTGCTCCCGGGTAAAGCTCTCCTCGGGATATGCCGGCGGCATCAGCCGGTATACCGGGTATTCGCAGCCGCCCGACGCCGCCGCGTACGCCCCGGTCACGCGGTTGGCGTCCGCGCCCTTGTCGTAATTGTATATGGCCCTCGCCGCAATCCCGCTGCGTTCCGCCAGCGCCGCCACCTCATCATGGGTGCAGGCATACTGCAGCGGCCGCCGGTGTACATAAAAGCCGCAGTTGATATCTTTGAATATCATGATTCCGCTTCCATCCTTTTCTCCCTCTCCCCGGCCAGCGGGCAGACGTGCCATCGCTCACAGTGATCGGCGCTCTCGCCCGGCTCCAGGACCGTGACGGGCCCCAGGCTCTCCACCTCCATCATGTGCCGGCAGAGATACAATTCAAAATTACAGTTGTTGTCCGGATAGGCACGCCCCGGCGCACAGCCGAACTGCTTCACAAACCGCTGCCCCCGGCCCTCCACGGCGGCCTCTCCCATCCTGGTGTAAAGCCCGATTTTCAATGGCGGATCCATATCCATCTGCTGCGCGCAGACCCGGTCTGCCCGGATCTCCAGGCGGCGGTCCGCCAGATCCGCGCAGTCCCAAAGCGCCAGAAACCGGGTCGGCGTCAGCGCAGGGCGCGGCGGCGGCACGAACGGCACCTGCAGTCGGCAGCCCGCGGCCATGGAGCTGATGGCCCAGAGCCCGCAGGAAATCGCCTCGTCCGACACGTTTCTGGCCCGGTGAATCACCCGGATCCGCCCCGCGCCGTCAAACCGCAGCTCCAGCGATTTTTCCACGCCCAGCCACGGATCCGGCTCCTGGAGCAGCAGAATCCCCTCGCCCAGCGCCGACCAGCGAACCGGCGCGCAGTCCGGATAATAGCTCTGTTCGCTCTCCGGCGCCAGCCAGAACCGATGTCCGCCATAGAGCCTCCAGCCTGCACCGGTCGCCAGCCCATCCCGCAGGCTTTCATCCTGACGGTAAAACAGGTTCTCCATTCCCGCGCACGCCAGATGGACAATGCGGATCCCGAAGTCCAGCGCTGCAGCCACCTCCGTACGGCCGTCCGTCAGCCACAGAAGCCGTCCCCATCGCGGGTCTTCCCTGACACAGCTGTACACGGCGACGCCTCCTTCCCGTCCCGCGGCCTAAGACTTCACATACCTGCCCTCAAATTCGGCGATGATCTCATTCAGCCGCTCCGTCAGGCCCGGCTCCGGCGCAGCCTGGTTTCCCCGCGCCAGGATCTCCCGCGCCATGCGTCCCGCCACCACGTCGGCGGTGGGCGCGCCGTCGGCCATCCAGGAGTCATACTGCAGGTTGAACTGCATCACCGGGCGGTAAAACTCGTCGCCGTACAAACGGTCCAGCGTATGGTCTTCCATCAGGAAGTTGCCCGCGGGGCCGACTTCGCGGATCACCTCCGCCGCAATGGAATCCCGGTCCACCCGGATGCCCTGCATCAGGCGGCGGATGATGCCGTTGACCTCATTGTCCATAACCAGCTGCTCCAGGCTGGTGGTCAGGCCGCAGGCAAACATGCCGGAATTCATCACAATATCATTGTGCGCGTTCATTGCGGCAATGTTGCTGAGGACCGATTCCCAGGCGTGATGCTCGTCATGGGCGTTGGAATCCGTGTTGGTCGCCGTGGTGTGGGACGGGAGCTCATAAAACCGCGCCATCTGGCAGCCGGCCACCCGCAGCAGCGTGGTCTCCGGGCTGCCGATCAGCGCGCTGGAGGAGCGCATATCATAAGTCGTCCAGGAGCTGCCGTACAGCACCGGCGTCCCCGGCGCCGCCAGCTGGGCGATGATCACGCCGCTGAGCGTTTCAATGTTGTGTTCCGTCAGAAGGCCCGCCACGGAATAGGGCGCGCTCACACCGCTCATGGGCTCGGGCAGAATATTCAGCGGCACCCGCGCCAGCGCCGTCGCCACAACGCCGTCGGCGGCGCTGGCCTCCCAGAACAGCGGGCTGGAGGGCGACAGCTGAATGATCGCGTTGGGCCGGCTGCCGATCTCCTCGGTGCCGGCGGCAGCCCGCATCATGTCCAGCAGGCTCTCCACAATTTCGCAGCTTTCCGTGGATAAAAACAGCGGCTTTGTCGTCGTCTCCAGCAGCGCTTTCGCCGCATGGAGCAGCGTGCTGCGGGCCGGCACATCCATCGGGTTCAGAGGAACGCCCACAATCTCAACGTTCTCACACCACTGGGAGACAATGCCGAATTCCTCCACATCCCGGACCGTGGCATAGCGCCGCTCCAGGGTCTGACTGTCAATGCAGAATACGGCGTTGTGCCCCGACGCGCAGTACGGCGTCCCGTCCCCGATGGTCATGGCATACTTCCCGCCGCGGTCATACAGGTCAAACCGGGAGGGCGCTTTTGCAATGCACGCCTCCACCAGCTCCGGTGCAAACCGGCAGAACCGCGTCTCGCGGTCCACCTGCGCGCCGCCGGCCTCCAGCAGGTCCAGGACTTTGTCGCTCATGATTTTGATTCCGCAGTTGGCCAGCACATCCAGGGACGCTTCATGAATCTTCTGAATTTCCTCAGGAGACAAAACCTCAAATTTCGACAGTTTCATAGAAGGAACCTCCGCAACCATTATTTCTGCCTGGACTTGGAATACATGTCAAACGCCACGGCAAACAGGATCACCAGGCCCTTGACCGACTGCTGAATATCGATGGAAATGCCCATCATGGACATGCCGTTGTTCAAAACGCCGATCATCAGCCCGCCGATGATCGCGCCCGCAATGGTGCCGCTGCCGCCGGTGACAGAGGCGCCGCCCACAAAGCACGCGGCGATTGCATCCAGTTCAAAGCCGTTGCCCGCCTTCGGCGTGGCCGCGTTGAGCCGCGCGGCATACACAACGCCCGC
>JAHZEF010000033.1:314-1644 GCA_019422005.1 Clostridiales bacterium | reverse complement strand
TTGATAAATGCGGCGAAGACCGTCAGCTTGGTTTTCACACCGGACAGCGCAGCCGCCCGGCTGTTGCCGCCGATGGCGTACAGATGGCGCCCAATGATGGAGCGCTGACATACAAAATTATAAAGGAGGATCAGCGCCGCCACGATCACCAGCACCGTCGGGAATCCCTGATAGGAGGCAAACAGGTAGGAAAATCCCAGGATCACCAGGCAGATCAGCACATATTTCACCGTCTCCGACCAGGCCGGCGCAACCTCCATGCCATATTTGGCCTGCGTCCTGCGGGCCCGGAGGTGCGACAGGACATACCAGACGCACAGCAGCAGCGCAATCACCATCGTTGTGATATGCAGCCCCTGGCCGTGGAAGACGTCCGGGACAAAGCTGGAACTCATGGCCCGGAACGCATCGGAAAACGGCCCGATGGACCGCCCGTCCAGGACCAGAATCGTCAGGCCCCGGAAAATCAGCTGGGAAGACAGCGTTGCGATGAAGGCGGGAACCCCGCGGTACGCGATCCAGAAGCCCTGCCATACGCCGATCACCGCGCCGGTAACCAGGCAGATCAGAAGCGTGGGCAGGAATCCCACCTTCAGGTTCACCTGCAGAATCGCAGCCAGGGCGCCGACCACCGCCGCCACGGAGCCGACGGACATATCGAACATGCCCGTCAGGATCAGGGGCAGCATGCCGCAGATCATGATCAGGATGTAGGCGTTCTGCAGAATAATATTGGTCAGATTCAGCGGCGTCAGCAGCAGCCCCTGCGTCGCGAAATGGAAGAACACGGCCATAACGACCATGACGATAATCATTCCGTACTGCCGGATATTCCCTTTGAACAATGCCTTCAAATATTTCATATCGATCCCTCCGCGTTACTCAGACTAAGAGTCTCATGATGCGTTCCTGCGTCGCCTCGTCCCGCATCATCTCGCCTTTGATCATGCCTTCCCCCATGACATAAATGCGGTCGCAGACGCCCAGAATCTCCGGCAGCTCAGAGGAAATCAGCAAAATACAGTGCCCTTCTGCAGCCAGGTCGTTGATGATCTTGTACACCTCATATTTGGCGCCGACATCGATCCCATGGGTCGGCTCGTCCAGCAGCAGAATGTCCGACTCGCAGTACATCCATTTGGCCAGCACAACCTTCTGTTGGTTCCCGCCGGACAGGCTGGACACCGGCTGGAACAGGCTGGAACATTTTACGCCGAAGTCCCTGGCGGCCTTCCGCGTCTCCACAAATTCCTGATACGGGTTTACGATGGAGTGTTCAGAGACCCGCTTCAAATCCGTCAGGGAAATATTGGACGCAATGGCGGCCATC
>JAHZEF010000033.1:0-304 GCA_019422005.1 Clostridiales bacterium | reverse complement strand
CAGCCCCAGCGTCTTGCGGTCCTCCGACACATAGGCTATGCCGTGCCGGATCGCGCGGGAGACGGTGGAGGTGTCGATCCGTTTGCCGTCCAGCCAGACTTCTCCGGATATATTTCTGCCGTAGCTGCCGCCGAATACGCTCATGGCCAGCTCCGTCCGTCCGGCGCCCATCAGCCCCGCAAGGCCCACCACCTCGCCGCGCCGGATCTGGATCGAGACGTCCTTCAAAACCTGCCTGTCGCCGTGCAGCGGATGATAGACGTTCCAGTTCTTCACCTCAAACCGCACTTCCCCGATTTCCGCG
>JAHZEF010000032.1 GCA_019422005.1 Clostridiales bacterium | reverse complement strand
TAACGGCTTTTCCTTTTAAAATCTATCCGATCTTTCCTTCTTTCGCCAGGCTTTTGTGCAAGATTCCCAGTGAATTTTCAGGAATCTGGCAATTTTTTCCCCCTTTGGCAGCAGCATGCAGTCATCCAGCGTGATGATCCGGAGCGCCAGGACCATCACGGCGTACACGGCGCAGGCAATCACGATGGAACCCAGGCAGACGATGGTGTTGGAGGAGACCAGCTTTCCCAGCAGGCCGGCGGAGGCCCAGGCCGCGCCGCCCATAACCAGCGAAGCCAGAAGCGGCCTGCCCAGCGTGTAGAGTACCCGCGGGCAGCGGTTCTTCAGCATTTTGCGCATGGCGACCAGGTTCAGCGTGATAATGGTGATGTAGCAGCACAGCGTCCCGATGGGAGCGCCGATGATGTTCAAGGCGGGGATTGCGACCAGAATATAGTTGACGACAACCTTGACAACGCCGCCGATAAGCATGTTGACCAGGGGGGTGGTCACGTTCCCGTGCGCCTGCATCACGGCATTGGTCAGAAGGACCAGGCAGTTGAAGATGACGGCGACGCCGAATACGGTCAGGATCGGTACGCCGGTGGCCAGCTGCTCCGGGCCGTATCCGCGCAGGAGAACCAGAATCGGCCTGGCCAGCACCGCGAGGCCTATGCCGCAGGGCAGCCCCAGGAGCGCGGTGATGCGGACGGCGGATTCTTCAATCTGCCAGGCGCCGCGGCCGTTTTTCATGGTCAGGAAGTTGGTGATGGAGGGAATGATGGAAACGGTGATGGGGACAATGAAGGCCGCGGGCAGATTGAACAGCGTCTGGCAGAAATTGTAGATCCCCTTCAGCACGTTGGCGCTGTCCTGTGAGTATCCGGCGGCATCGATGAGCCGGGCCATGACAATTTTCGCGTCGATCAGATTGATGATCTGCAGGCCCGCCGCGCCGATGGTGATCGGAATTGCGATGGACAGAAGCTGTCGGATGGTGACGCCCATGGGCTTGCAGACGCCGCCCTGCTCAGACAGGTATGCCGCCGCCGCCCGGTGCTTGACGCCCAGATACAGCGCCGATATGACAGTGCCGACGGTAACGCCCAGAATTGCGCCCCCCGCGGCCAGCACGACGTCGTTGGTCTGCTTCATCACAAGCCAGGCTGCGGCCAGACCGATAAACAGCTTGCAGAGCGCCTCGAATACCTGGCTGACGGAGGTCGGCGTCATATCCCGCTGGCCCTGAAAGAAACCGCGGTACGATGAGATGATGCAGACGAACAGCACGGCAGGGGCCAGGGCGGCGATGGAGGCCCAGGAATCCGGGGAGCGCATAAACGCCGCCAGCTGCCGGCAGAACAGCAGCATGCCGCCGCTTCCGACAATACCGATGGTCAGAAAGACGTACAGAGAGGCCTTGTAAACCCGCTTGATCTGCGCGCTGTTTCCCAGCGCCTGTGCCTCGGAGATCATCCGGGACATGGCCACCGGCAGGCCCGCTGTGGAAATGGTCAGCAGCACGGAATAGATATCGTACGCGGTGGTAAAGTAACCGTATCCTGCGTCGCCGATGATATTGCCCAGCGGGATTTTATAGCAGGCGCCGATCAGCTTGACAATGAAGGTCGCCAGGGCCAGCACGGCCGCGCCGTGGAGGAAGCTCTGCCGTTTAATCGGTTTTTGATTCAAAATTCAATCAGTCCTTTCCTGGGCCGCTCAGGGCGGACGGGCCGGCCGGAGCGGTGCCGCGCCTTCCGGCGGTCACGTACCGGCGGGCGGTTCAGGCTGGAAAACCCGCGGCATGGCGTACTCTGCCAGCTCTTTCACCACGGCGTTCAGATCGATGGTGGGGAATTTGCCGGCAGTATAGAGGATCCGGCCGCGGACCATGGTCATGCAGACATCACTGCCGCGCGCGGAGTAAACCAGGCTGGAGATGACATTGTGGCAGGGCATCAGGTGCGGGCGGGTGAAGTCCAGCAGGATCAGGTCGGCGTCCAGCCCTTCCTTGATCATGCCGCACTCCTGCTCCCGGCCCTGCGCCCGGGCGCCGCAGACGGTGGCCATCATCAGCGTGGCCGGCGCGGCCACGGCTGTGGGATCCCCGTGCTTCTCCTTGGCCAGCAGCGCGGCCAGCTTCATCTCTTCGAAGAGGTCGAGGTTGTTGTTGGAAGCCGCGCCGTCGGTTCCCAGGCAGACGTTCATGCCGCTTTTGACCAGCGCCATGACGTCGGCCGTTCCGCTGGCCAGCTTCAGGTTGCTGACGGGGCAGTGCACGGCAGAGACGCCCCGCCGCGCCAGCAGCCGCATGTCCGACTCGCTGAGCCAGACGCAGTGCGCCGCCACGGCCGGCACGTCGAATACATGGTGGCAGTCCAGAATTTCCGCCGGCGTCAGCCCGTACTTTTCGAGGCAGGTCTCGTGTTCGTTCTGCGTCTCGGAGAGGTGCACCTGCATGCGCAGGCCCTCATTGACGGCAAACTCGGAAAGGGCGTCCCAGAATTGATACGTGGAGGTATATTCGGCGTGAACGCCGGCCTCGATCCGGATGCGGCCGTTGTCGTAGCCGTGCCACCGGTCGCGGGCGGCCACCAGCTCCCGGCAGGCCGGGAAGGTTTCAAAATCAAACCCGTCCCCCAGGAACATGGTGGCGCCCCGGGAGATGTTGGCCTTGATGCCGGATTCCGCCGCGGCCTCGGCAATGGCGTCCACATGGTCGTACATTTCCGAGACGGAGGTGACGCCGAACTGCAGGCATTCGGCGATGCCCAGCAGGGCCGCCGCCTTGACGGCGCGGCCGTCCAGGCGGTCCTCCTTTGGGAAAATATGTTCCGTCAGCCAGGTCTGCAGATCATAATCGTCGGCGTAGCCCCGCAGAATGGTCATGGGAAGATGGGTATGACAGTTGATCAGTCCCGGCATCAGAACCATGCCGGTGCCGTCGATGATGGTTTCCGGCCTGTCGCTCTCCGGCGGCGGATTCTTTCCTACATGGGAAATTTTTCCTCCGGTGACGCCGACAAAACCGTCCGGATAGACGTGCATGCTCTCGTCCATGGTGACGACGGTGACGTTGGAAAACAGGGTGTCCATTATGGAGTCCTTTCCGGGGGGTAAGCCCAAAATCGGTTTTGCAGAAGCCGGCCTGTCCGGAAAGTCCGCCCGGAGCGTGCTCCGGAAGCCGTGCTCTGCATTGTTAGACTATAAACCGGCTGCCTCGGGAAGTCAACAGAATTGTTTCAGCGGCTTCTGCCGGCGGAAAGCCGGCAGAAGCCGTTCCATGCGCTGCCTTACAGCATAAACTCCTCCCGCAGCAGGGAGGTTTTGGGGATCAGGGAAGGGTCCACAGGCTCCACCCGGTCGGCCGCACGCTGAATGGCGAGAATCCGGTCCATCTCCGGTGCGTCGTCCGGCAGTTCAAAAAACTGCGGCTCTGCAATCCTGGACAGCACCGGAAGCTCATAGCCGAGGGCTGTGTTCAGCTGCACGTCGGCCAGCGGCCGGTAGGGTGTGATAAACCGCTGTTCCCCGCGGCAGACGTTGTGCCAGAGCGTCAGCGTCTCCAGCGCCGGCGCGCTGCGGTGGAACAGGTCGCGGACGCAGCGGCGCAGCAGACGGAAGAGATCGTGGCGGAGCAGCAGTTCGCCGCCGTCATACAGGTCCGTGGCGGTGGAGACATAGATGCGGAAGGCATGGGGATGGCGCTCGGTAAACATGGGATTGAGCGCGTGGAGGCCCTCAAACACCACCACCTCGCCGGATCCGAGGCGCAGGGGGCGTGAGCCTCCGGGATCCCGGTCATGGATTTTGAAGTTGAAATGCGGGACCTGGATTTCGCGCCCGGCGGCCAGATCCGTCAGATGCTGCGTCAGAAGGGGGACGTCCAGGCCCAGCGGCGATTCCAGATCCGGCTCCCCTGTTTCGGCGGTGGGATAGCCCGGTTCGGCCGGGCTGCGGTAATAGTCGTCCAGGCTGATGGAATGGCTGCCGATCCCCTTGGCTTCCAGCGCTGCGCGGATGCGCAGGGCGGTTGTGGTTTTGCCGGAGCCTGAGGGGCCGGCCAGCAGGATGATCGGGCTGTTGGGCAGATTTCCGGCAATCTGTTCCGCCGTTTCCGCCACCAGCCGGTCGTACCGGCGGTCGCACCGGGCGATAAAATCCTCTGCGCCGCTGCGGATGTCGGCGTTGAGGGCGTGCAGGTCAAATCGATTCATACGGGTCACTCCGTTTCGCACAGGATCCGGAAGAATTCCCGGTGGCCGGCCAGGGTATCTTCCAGGCGGTCCAGATATTCCTTTGGATACTTGGGATTGTGGAGCCGCATCAGCCTGCCGCCGGAAAGCCGGAGCTTGCTCATGCCGCCGCCGCCCAGGGAAAGAATGCTGTGCAGCTCTTCCATCATGAAAATGTTGTAGCAGCCGATCCAGCCCGGCCGGCACCAGCCGACGTTTTCAAAGCTGCCGGACATGTATTTCTGACGGTAGAGGTAGTATGGGCGGTAGCCGGCGGCGCGCAGCCCTGCCTCCGCGCCGTTCAGCATGGCGGATACCTGATCCGGCGGAAGCAGGCCGCTGCGGTCCAGATTCAGGTCGGAACCGCGCTTGAGGGCCAGGGTATGCACCGTCAGATTGGCGGGCCCCAGCGCGATGCAGCGGGCCAGGGATTCCGCGAAGCCGTCCGGATCGTCTCCGGGAAGGCCGGCGATCAGATCCATATTGATTCCGCCGAAGCCGGCGGCGCGGGCGTCCGCAAAGGCCTGCAGCGTCTGCGCGGCGCTGTGGCGGCGGCCCATGCGCCGCAGGATGTCGTCGCGCATGGTCTGGGGATTGATGCTGATGCGGTCTGCGCCGCCGCGGCGCAGGGCTTCCAGCTTTTCCGGGTTCAGCGTGTCGGGACGGCCGCCCTCCACAGTATATTCTAGGCAGCGGGACAGATCAAAATGACTGGAAATCGCATCCATAAGCCGCGACAGCTGCAGCGCGGACAAGGTGGTGGGCGTCCCGCCGCCGATGTAGACCGAGCGGATGCGGAAGGGGGTGGAGGCCAGCAGTGCGCCGGCTTCGGCAATTTCCCGCAGCAGCGCCTGGAGGAAAGGCTCCAGCAGGCCGGACTGCCGTTCGATGGACTGGCTGACAAAGCTGCAGTAGGCGCAGCGGCTGGGGCAGAAAGGGATGCCGACGTACAGCGAGATGTCTGTGGGGGCCAGCCGGGCTGCGGCCTCCACTGTGGCCAGCGAGGCGTCGATGCACAGCCGCCGCCGTGCGGGCTCCACAAAGTAGACGTCCCGCAGCAGCGCGTCGCAGTCGGCTTCACTGCCGCCGTTCAGCAGGACCCGGGTGGTCAGCTTGGTCGGCCGGACGCCGGCCAGCGCGCCCCAGGGGGGCGGTGCGTCCAGGAAGGGCAGGGCCGCCTGATAATAGCTCTGCTGCAGGATGCGCCGCCGCAGGGGGACGGTCTCGTCGCCGGCGTCCATGACGGCCTCCGCCGTGCGGCTGCAGCCCACCCGGGTGATTACCGCCCGGGCCGTCAGGCGCGCTCCGTCCCGCCGGAGGATGGAAACGGCGCCGTCCCCGGAGAAGGGGGAATCCTGAAATTCCATGGGCTCGCCGGGAAACAGGGACATCTGCAGCTGTTCCACAGCATAGCGTTCCGTGTGCCCGTCCAGATACAGCTTCATGGCCGGCCGGCCTCACGCATGTAGGGGTTATACCGACGCTCCTGCTCCAGCGTGGTTTCGCCGCCGTGGCCGGGATAAACCCGGAAATCGCCGTCCAGGGCGGAAAGGCGGCGGAGGGACTTCGCCATGTCCTCCATACTGCCGCCGGGAAAGTCGGTGCGGCCGCAGCTGGCCTGGAAGAGCGTGTCTCCGGTGAAGAGGGCCGGTTCCGCCCCGTCCTGGGAGGCCAGGAGGCATACGGAGCCGGGGGTGTGGCCGGGAGTTTCCAGAACGCGGAAGGTGACGGCGTCCATGGCCAGCACGTCGCCCTCGGCGTAGGTGTCGGTATAGGTGAGCGGCCCGGCGGTGATGGACGCGGGCAGCGTCAGGTCGTTTTTGTGGAGATAGACCGGGGCCCCGGCGGCCTCGTGCAGCGCCCTGACGCCGCCGACGTGGTCAAAATGGCCGTGGGTCAGCAGGATATACCTGAGGGTCAGGCCCAGATTTTCAAGCGCCTGCGCCACCTGGCTCCCGCTGTCTCCGGGATCGATGACGGCGCAGGATCCGGCCTGCTCATCCGCCACAACGTAACAGTTGGTCTGCAGCGCCCCCAGGGGCAGAACAGAAATTTGCATCAAATCGCCTCCGTTTCGGCGTAGTGGGAATATCCGTTGTCAATGGGTACGGGCCGGCTGCCCATACCCCGCTGTATACCGGTGCCCGCGCGGGACTGCCGGTTAAAGCCAGTCGTCCGTATCCAGGATCAGAGTCACGGGGCCGTCGTTGACGGACGAGACCTCCATATCGGCTCCGAATTCCCCGTGCTGCGGTTCGAATCCGCGGCTGCGGCACTCGGAGAGGAACTGCTCATAGAGCGGGATGGCCAGATCCGGCGCCCCGGCGCCGGTAAAACTGGGGCGGCGGCCCTTTTTGCAATCGCCGTAAAGCGTGAACTGGCTGACCACCAGCACCTGGCCGCCCACATCGGAGAGGCCCAGGTTCATTTTACCGTATTCGTCGGGAAAGATCCGCAGGCCCAACGCTTTGTCGGCCAGCTTTTTGCACGTTTGCGGCGTATCGCTGGGGCCGACGCCCAGAAGAATGAGAAATCCGGCGCCGATCCTGCCGCATACCCGGCCGCCGATGGAGACCGAGGCCGAAGAGACCCGGGTTAAAACGGCTTTCAATGTTGAATCCCCCTGTCGGAATGCGCTTAATTCCGGCCGCGGCGGACTTCCGTCACGCCGGAAAGCGCACGGATTTTCTGACGGACCGTATTGAGCTCCTCAATATTTTTGACGTCAAAGGTTGCCAGTGTGATGCAGCGGTCATCCGGCAGATCACGGGCGGAGATTTCCGTCACCCGCAGCTTCATGGAGGCCAGGATGGTCGCCACATCCAGGAAGACGCCCTGCCGCGCGGTGGAGTCGATTTCCAGCGTGGTGGAAAACGGCTCGGATTCGGTGTTGGCCCAGGTGACATGGACCCAGCGGTCGGCCTGCGCCGGATCGGAAGCGGCCTTGGCGTTGGGACAGTCCCTGCGGTGGATGGATACGCCGTAGCCCTTGGTGATGAAGCCGATGATATCGTCTCCCGGTACCGGTGTACAGCAGCGGGAAAACTTCACCATGCAGGATCCGATGTCGCCGCCGACAATGACGCCGCTTTCGTTGCGGGTCTGCGGCTTTCCCAGATTCAGGCCGGTATCCCTGGGATCCTTGGCGGGCCGGGTGGCGTGAAGCAGCTCGTCCTTGATGCGGCCCACGCACTTCTGCGAGGTGATGCCGCCGTAACCGATGGCGGCGTACATATCGTCCAGGCTGTCAAAACAGACTTTTTTGAGCACGGTGGGGAGCAGCTCTTCGCTGTTGAGCACATTGGGATTGATGTTGATCCGGCGCAGCTCTGCCTCAAAGCTGGCCTTGCCGTGCAGGATGTTTTCCTCGCGGCACTCCTTTTTAAACCACTGCTTGATCTTGATGCGGGCCTGATTGGATTTGCAGATTTTCAGCCAGTCGCGGCTGGGCCCCTTGGCGGTTTTGGAGGTCAGGATCTCCACAATGTCGCCGTTTTTCAGCGGCTCGTCAAACTTGACGATGCGTCCGGCGATTTTTGCGCCCACCATGGAATTGCCGACGGCGGAATGGATGGCATAGGCGAAGTCGATGGGCGTGGAACCCTGGGGCAGGCTGATGACCTTGCCCTTGGGCGTGAAGACGAAGACCTCGTCGTCAAACATATCTACTTTCAGGGAATGGACGTATTCCTCAGCGTCGGTGTCCTGCTGGTTTTCCAGGAGACGGCGGATCCATTCAAAGTCCTTCTCGTCGCCGGTCTTCTTGACGCCCTGCTTGTATTTCCAGTGGGCGGCCACGCCGTATTCAGCGGTCTGGTGCATCTCCCAGGTGCGGATCTGCACCTCAAAGGGGATGCCGTCGGTGCCGATGACGGTGGTGTGCAGGCTCTGGTACATATTGGGCTTGGGCGTGCCGATATAATCCTTGAAGCGGCCGGGCACCAGATTGAACAGGTCGTGGATATGGCCCAGCACGTTGTAGCAGTCGGGAATGGTGTCCACAATGATCCGGAAGGCGTAGAGGTCATAGAGCTCGTCGATGGTTTTGTTCTGGGACTTCATCTTCCGGTAAATGGAGTATACGTGCTTGATGCGGCCGTAGATTTTGCCGTGGATCCCCACGCCGGACAGCCGGGTGGTGATTTTGGACTGGACGCCCCGCATAAATTCATTGGCCTGCTCCTGATGGGCGGCCAGGTAATCCATGATTTCCTGATAAGCCGCAGGCTCCAGGTATTTGAGGGATTCGTCCTCCAGCTCCCATTTGATCTTCTGCATGCCCAGGCGATGTGCCAGAGGCGCGTAGATCTCCATGGTTTCCATGGATTTGCTGACCTGCTTGGCCGGCGTCTGATACTGCATGGTGCGGGTGTTGTGCAGGCGGTCGGAGATCTTGATGAGGATCACCCGGATGTCCTTGCTCATGGCCATGAACATTTTCCGAAGGTTCTCCATCTGCTGCTCTTCCGTGGTGGAATACTGCACCCGGGTCAGCTTGGTGACGCCCTCCACCAGCTCCGCCACGGTCTTCCCGAACCGCTTGGCGATGTCGTCGAAAGAGGAATCGGTATCCTCGATGCAGTCGTGAAGCAGCGCGCCGAGCACCGCGTCGGTATCCAGGCCGATCTCCGCGACAATTTCTGCGACGGCCAGCGGATGGATGATATAGGGCGAGCCGTCCTTGCGCTTCTGATTGGCGTGCTTTTCTTCGGCGTAGTGATATGCCTCGTCGACTTTTTCAATGTCCACATACGGCGCATAGCGCCGGATGGCGACCATCATGGACGAATAATGTTCCTGTACAGATTCCATGGGATCAGTCACCTGCCTTTAACTGCTTGAGCCGCATGATAATGCGGCTGCCGTCCAGATCCACCTTGCGGCCGCCGGACGTCAAAGTAATGGAAATGGTCCGGCCCGACTGCCGCAGGTCAATGAGCCCCTGTTCGGCGAATACGTCCAGACAGATCCTGGTTCGGACAAAGCTGGCCGGGATACCGGCGTAGCGGGAAATCTTGCGGCTCATGCAGCAGCAGTCCTCTTCAATGGCGCCGCTGCGGCAATGGGAGGCCAGATAGCGCCAAACGGCCACAAACTCCGGCCGCTTGGGCAGCAGCAGCCCCGCCTCGTCGGCGGTCAGCTGGCCGCTGCAGTGCCGGGCGTAGAGCTCCTGCTCCTGCGCGTACTGCCCGGCTTCCGCCGCCGGACGGATATCCACAACGTTGAGCTGCACGCTGCGGCTGCCGCGGAACTCGTTGATCTGCGGCGTAAAGGCCACTTCCACCTGATCCCCCGGGCTGATGGCCGAACGCAGGATGTTGGTGGAAAAGAAAATGGCGTTCAGGCAGTGCCCGTCCCGGCGCAGACGCAGGCGCAGATGCCGTCCGCCGCCCACCTCGCTCATCTGCTCCACCTGCATCCGGCGCATGCAGAATACAGGGCGGGGGCAGCCGGAGCCGCAGGGCTCCAGCTGATCCAGCGCCTCCACATTGGAAATGGTCAGCAGAGGCGGCCCCACTTCGCAGTCGATTTCCAGCGCGCTGCGGCAGAGGCCGGAACGGCGGAATTCTCCGGCGCGCTCCAGGATCTGCGCCCGGAACAGCGGAATCCGGTCCCGGGCGATGGTAAAGCCCGCGGCCAGTTCGTGCCCGCCATAGCTTTCCAGCAGCCCGTCCAGCGCCTCCAGGGAGGCAAAAAGGTTGAAGCCGCCGTAGGAGCGGGACGAGGCCTTGCCGTGCGCCCCGTCCAGGCAGATCAGGAATGTGGGGCAGCGGTACTCCTCGGCCAGCCGCGAGGCCACGATTCCCACCACGCCCTGGTGCCAGTGTTCGTCGGCCAGGACAATGGCGGCCGGATCGGCCTCACCGTCCAGCATGGCCACGGCCTGAGCGTAAATCTCCGATTCCACAGCCTGCCTCCGGCGGTTCAGCTGGCACAGGCCCTCGGCCAGTGCGGCGGCCTCCTGCGGATCCCGGGTCAGAAACAGGCGGACCGCCATCTGCACCTCGCCCATGCGCCCTGCGGCGTTGATCCGCGGCGCCAGAATGTAGCCGATGGTGCTGGCAGTGACGGGCTGCCGGTCGCAGCCGCACTCCCGCATCAGGGCTGCGAGCCCTGTCCGGGGCGACGCGGCCAGCCGCGCGAGGCCGGCCGCGACAAACGCGCGGTTTTCGCCCAGCAGCGGCATGACGTCGGCCACGGTCCCCAGGCAGACCAGGTCGCAGTAGCGCTCCAGGACAGCCTGCTGGTCTCCGCAGATGGCGGCGGCCAGCTTGAATGCCACGCCGACGCCGGCCAGATCCTGATGCGGATAAGTATCGTCCTTCCGGTGCGGATCCACCACGGCTGCGGCGCGGGGAAGGGCGTCCTTGCACTCGTGGTGATCGGTCACAATCAGGTCAATGCCCAGCTCCCGGCAGAAGTCGGCCTCCTCCAGCGCCGTGATGCCGCAGTCGACCGTGATGATCAGCGTGACGCCGCGGGAAGAGAGCTGCTCAATAGCAGGCCGGTTCAGGCCATAGCCTTCCTCAATACGGCCGGGAATATAACAGAGGCAGTCCGCCCCCAGGGATTCCAGAAACTGCGCCATCAGGCAGGTGGCGGTAATTCCGTCCACATCGTAATCCCCAAAAACAGCCAGGCGTTCGCCGCGGCTGATGGCCTGGCGAACGCGCTGAACGGCTTTGTCCATATCGCGCAGCAGAAACGGGTCGGGCAGGGGAACGTCGGCCCCGAGAAACGCCATGGCTTCTTCCGGGCTGCAGTGTCCCCGGCTGCAGAGCACTGCGGCGGTCAGGGGGGAAAAGCCTGCCAGACGCAGTCCCTCGGCGTCGGCAGGATTGTATCCCGCCACGTTCCAGGTTCCATACTTCAAAACACATGCACATCCAAATTCTTTTTCTTACCATTATAGCAAATCCCGGCCTCCTGCACAATAAAAAAAGTGTAAACAATGCCGCTTTAACAGAGCTGGCCATTTATTCCGCTCCTTATTAGCTGTGATTTTTATGATGTTTTGGCAGATGCCCCGAATTGACGGTTTCTTTTACGGTGTTTCCAGCCGGGGGTAGTTTCACACCGGTGTGCCGCCGCAAGAATCAATTTGATGACGCGCTCCGGGGCTTGTGGTTCTGACTCCCGGCCGCTGTCTTTCTTCTGCGGAGAAATACATATGCAATGTCCCGCCAACGCCCGTACTGCCCTGACGCATGGCAGAAATAATCTGAGGGGATTTTTCCGGGGTCAGATTTGCAGCTGAGCCAGTTGGATTTGCAAGCGGAAGATCCAGGAAGCCGGAGGCAAAGATTTCAGAAGAAAACCGATGCCGACATCTGCTGCCAATCAGGGGGCTTCCGGATGATCCGGTATGGACTGTGGTGGACCGATGGCGGCGGGTATCAGGAATCGCCAATTTTGATTGAAGGCGGAATAGCAAAAAATCAGATGTGCTTTTTGTGTAAGATACCGATGGATTCCTTATTGACTTTTTTTCCGACAAAGTGTACACTGCAATTATGAAACGCTTCATATTTGGCTTTGTTTTATACAACACCAAATATGGGTTATTTCACGGGGAAATGGAGGCGCACTGTGCAACGGGTGACAATTAAAGATATTGCGGTCGCAGCCAATGTTTCTCTGGGAACCGCCAGCAAAGTACTGAATGGAGACGAAAGCGTCAAAGAATCCAACCGCCGGGCGGTACAGCAGGCTGTGGAGCGGCTGGGCTACAACGTCAACAAAATTGCGCGCAGCCTTGCGCATAAACCGATTCGGATCGGCGTACTTCTGCCTTCGGTGTTTAAGGAGTACTATCATCCCATGCTGGTTGGGATAGAAAATGTGGTAGAGAGTCTGAGCGATTTTAAGGTCAGTGCCATTTATGAAAGCTATGCAAATTACAATGACACTGAGCGGGTTGTTTCCTGCCTGCAGCGCTTTGTGCGGGAGGATATCAGCGGTATTATCCTTGGCCCATCCTATGTCGGAACATACAGTGACCAAATCATCCAATTGCGGCAACAGGGAATCCCGGTTGTGCTGGTTTTGTCTGACCTGAAGGATTCCGGCCGTATTGCCTGCGTCCGCATTGACGCTGTCTTATCCGGTAAGACCGCTGCTGATTTGGCGGGGCTTACCTTGTACGGCAGAAAATCTGCGACTGTTTTCGTGGGAAGCATGGATGTTGCGGAACATCGTTTAAAAGCAGAGAGCTTTTTAAAGCGCGGAACAGAATTGGGTATTTCAGTTGCCGGCGTCTACGAAACACAGGACGAGCCGCAGATTGCGTATCGGCTGACAGCGGATCTGTTGAAGCAGAATCCGGAATTGCGTCTGATCTATGTGGCGACTGGCAACTCGGTTGCCGTTTGCCAATGCATCAACGACCATAATTTACAGGGCCAGGTCCAAGTAATCGCGACAGACACACCGTCGGAACTGCAGCCATATGTGAAAAATGGAACGGTGATTGGCGTACTGGATCAGCGTTTTGAGCAGCAGGGAGCGGTGGCGGTCAATACGCTGTACCGGTATCTGACGGAGGGGATTCTGAAAAAGGAAGAAACCCGGATTACTCCCAGGCTGCTGCTACGGAGTGGAATATTGGATCGAATGAACGTCAAAGAGTAGAAGTGCTGTCAGGACATGATATACTTTGGCGTTTATTCTTACCAAAAATATGAAACGTTTCATAGTTGTGGAAGGAGATTGATTGGGATGCAGACAGTGAAAATTGGGTTCGTTCCCTCAACTTGGGAATCGTGGGATGGAAGCGCCTTTACAGGGCGTCTGGCCGGAAAAACACGTGCCAGATGTCTAGCGGTGCTGGAAAAGATTCCCGGATTGGAGGTGGTGGTTCCTTCAGAAGAACTGACGGCCGACGGCTGCGTTGGTACTGTTGATGAAGGGATGGCCGCAGCAGATCTTTTTCTGAGGGAACAGGTTCAGGGGCTAATCATCGGCAATATGAACTTCGGTTTTGAGACGGCGATTGGAGCGCTTCTTTCCAAGATGCCCAAAACCATGCCGGTGCTCCACTTTGCAACCCGCAGCGGACCCTATTCTCCCCAGGGCAATCGAGCAACCGACACCTGGTGCGGCCAGTTCATGACTTGTTCATCCCTCAAGCGCCGCGGCTTCACATTTGAGCATATTCTGACCTGTGAGCCTGAGGATGCTGCCTTTGCGGAGAAGGTAGAGAGCTTTACCCGCGCGGTCAATGCAATTTCACGCTTTCGCGGCGAACGGATCCTGCAGGTCGGCACTCGCCCGACGGCATTTGAGTCTCAATTTTTCAGCGAAGAAAACCTGATGCACAGTTTCTCACAGGTGTTGGTACCGGTGGACCTGGCGACGGCATATGAGCGCCTTGACGCCATTCCGCCGGATGATCCTGATGTTCTGCGAGTGGCGGCGGAGATCCGCGGCGGCGCCGACCTCATTACGGACGAGACCCCAAATTCCATTATCAACCAAGCCCGCTTTGAGCGGATGCTGATTGGACTGGCGGAGGAATATCACTGCCGCATTATCGCTTCGAGTTGTTGGGAATCCCTGCAGCACCGCTACAACATAGCTGCCTGTTCTACCTTTTCACGCCTGAACTCTCAGGGCTATGCCGTAGGCTGTGAGGTGGATGTTATTGGAGCGCTGACCATGCACATCCTGAACTGCTGTGCATTGGGTCAGGTGCCGGCGGACTTCATTGACTGGACAGACCTGCATCCCACGGAAGACAACGTATGGCTGGCCTGGCATTGCGGCAATGCAGCCTGCGAACTGTGCGCCGACAACTGCGAGACCCATCTGATGATGAATGAGCGCCTTGGCCTTTGGAGCCCCACTTGCTATGGTTCAATGGAGTTCCGCTTGAAAAATGGCCCTGTCACCTGCGCCCGGATGGTAGAGTACAACGGCAAATACACCATGTTCTACGGCACCGGCGAAATTGTTGACATCGGGCCGATGGTACGCGGCTCTTACGGCTGGGTCAGGGTTAAAGACGTGGCGGACTGGGAGAAGAAAATGGTGGAATGCGGGGTCATTCATCATGGCGCGCTGATCCACGACCCGAAAGTCGCCGACGCCTTGGCCATGTTCTGCAGATTCCTCGGCATTGAGGCCGTCAGAGGCGCATAATGAGCGTCCTCGGACTGGATTTGGGAACCTCCACCTGTAAGGGCGTGGTGCTCTCCAGCGATGGGAAACTGCTGGCGCAGAAGCAGATTGCATATGCCGATGCGGTTTGTGTGCGGGACATGGCAGCCACGATTCCGGCAGAGTGCTTCTGGACTTATACGGCGCAGGTGATTCGTGCACTGGCGGCAGAGACGAAGAATGATCCCATTGAAGCGCTGGCGGTCAGTTCTCACGGGGAAACGTTGATCCCTGTGGATCATGCGGGAGACGCCGTCTGTGATGCCATATTGAGCATGGATCGCCGCTGCGCTGCGCAGTCGGAGCAATTGGTTCGCCGGCTTGGGCAGGAGAAGATTTACGGCTTGACCGGATCTCTCATGCATCCGCAGTTTCCCGTGCCTAAGGTTATGTGGCTGCAAGAGGATGCCCCGGCGCTGGCAGGCAAGGCGGTGCAGTATGATTCGGCCTGTGATTACATTTATCGAAAGCTTGGGTTTCCGCATGTGATGGATTATTCGATTGCATCGCGATTCGGGGGGTTCGATGTCAGGAAACGCGTTTGGGCACAGGAGATTCTGGATGCGGCGGGAATTGACGGCTCTGTTTTTTCGGAGGCAGTCTGCGGCGGGACGCCGTTGGGGTATATTCCCCGCAGCATTGCTGTGCCCCTCGGCTTGAAGGACTGTGTACTTGCGGTAGCCGGCGGGCATGATCAGCCCTGCGCCGCTATCGGTATGGGCGTGGTGAAGCCCGGAACGGTGACTGTATCTGCGGGATCCTATGAGTGCGCGGTCATTGCTACCGATGAACCGCTTAACAATTCCAAAGGGATGCGTTACGGACTCAATTCCTACTGTCACGTACTGCCGAATCAAGCTGTAACACTGGCGTTTTTTGTCTCCGGTATGATGGCGAAGTGGTATCTGGATACGTTTTGCCAGGCAGAGAAACAGCTTGCAGCTGCGTGCGGCAGCAACGTGTTCGAGCAGATGGAATGTGGAATTCAGCAGGAGCCGACTGGGATCTGCGTTACGCCGCATATCTTCGGTGCCATGAATCCGGAATGGTCGGAGCACGCAACGGCAAAGGTAATCGGTCTGACGGCGGCGGCGACAAAAACCGATATGTATCAGGCAGTTTTGGAAGGGGCCTGTTGTGAACTGGATTTAAATCTCCGGGTCCTCGAGAAGCTGACAAATCCTGTACAGCGGCTGCTGATGACAGGCGGCGGAACCAAGTCTCCGGCATGGATGCAGATGCGTGCAGAAATTACTGGAAAACCCATCGATGTGGTGGAAAACGGCGCAGAGGCGTCGTGTATAGGCGCTGCTATTCTTGCTGGCGTGGGCGCGCGGCTGTTTGCAGATCCGTGGGAAGCCAACTGCCGCATAAAGCGCGAAATCAAAACTTACCTGCCGCAGCATCCCCAGGCGTATAAAGCCCAAAAAGAAACTTATTTGACTCTGCACCGCCCGGATCTGTTGGATTGAGCGGTATAAGAGGAAGTTTTTGTGAGAAATCTCACAGGAATGATAAACGAAACTGTATAGGAGGAAGACTAAAATGAAAAGACTACTTGCAATGTTTCTGGCGCTTATTATGGTCCTGGCCCTCGGCGCTTGTGCGCCTAAAGATGATGCAACGGAAGTGCCATCGAATGCGGCTGACCCGGAAACTGGGGAAACCCCTGAAGCGCAGGGCGGTGAAGCCGCTGAATTTGACCCTGCAGATGTTACGTTGACCTTTGCATCCCTTCTTCTGAACCACCCGGTCCTGCGAATTGTTGAATTGGGTTTTGTGGAGGCCTGTGAAGAGTTGGGCTACCAGTACCAGATTGTCGGTACGGAAACGGCAGACCTGAACGACATGAACGCGGCCGCAGAAGCGGCAGCCGCTGCCGGGTCGGAAGCGGTGCTGATCTGGGCGCAGGATAGCTCCTGCTTATCGACTGTAAAGGCATTGAAAAACGACTATGGCTGTGTTGTCGGCGTTCCGCATACGGTGTGGGAGCAGACGGATATTCCTGAGCTGGATTTTAATCTGGCTTGTGTTTCTACCACCTATGGTGCGCAATGCGCAGATTTTATGGCGGAACGGCTTGAGGGAAAGACCGGCAGTATTGCGATTACGCAGGCCAGCTACAACATTACAGAAGACGCTGCTGCGGCTGCGTTCAAAGAGCGAATCGAAGAACTGCAGGCAGAGGGGAAGATGGAAGGGATCACCGTGTTGGATCCGGTTCTGGAAGGCGGGTCTGACCTGACGGAATCCACAAATGCCAATGTTTCTGTCATTCAGGCCAATCCCGATCTGATTGCTGCTTTTGGCTTAACTGGAAATAGCCCTGTCACCTGGACGAACGCTGCGAAAAAATGCGGTTATGAGGTGGGAGAGCTGCTGATTGTTGGCATGGACTATACTGCTGAAAACTTGGAGTGCCTCGAAGAAGGCTGGGTGACAGGTATTGTTGGCCAACCGCTTTACGCAGAGGCATACGAGGCTGTGTATAAAATGGACGCCATTCTCCGCGGTGAAGCAGTGGATTATTGGACCGAACTTGAGGCGCCAATGATTTATACTGGCGGCGAAGGTGTGCATGACCCCGCCACGTATGCTGGGATTCTCGACCGCGTCTCGGAAAAATTCGGCGAGTAAACGCCTTTGAACACAATTCTAGTTCCAAGCATCCCCGGCGGAGAGCTATCCGGGCGGCTGGCTCTCCGCCTTTTCTGCAGAGTGGGGCTGCTTAGCCGGCGTGCACCCACCGTTATTAAACAGCAAAGGAATGGTACGTATGCAGCAGTATAGGATTGAAGCCGTCGATATTACAAAGAAGTTTCCCGGTACTGTCGCCAATGACCATATTTGTCTGCATGTGCGTGCGGGGGAAATTATGGGCCTGGTTGGAGAAAATGGCGCTGGCAAATCGACGATTCTGAAATGCCTGAACGGCGTATATCCCCATGATACATTTGAGGGGCGCATTCTGATCGATGGAGAGGAAGTATACCTGAAGACGCCGCTTGATGCGATGCACCATGGCATTGGGTTTGTACCGCAGGAAATCAACGTTCTGGGCGACATGAATGTTGCGGAAAATATTTTCCTGTTTAATTTACGGAATGAGGGAAAAAACAAGCTGGTTGACCATAAACAGCTCAAAGTGCGGACGATGACGCTGCTTGAGGAAACAGGGATTGATCTGGATCCGGCGGCGAATGTGCGCCGGCTGTCTGTTGGCCAACAACAGATGCTGATGATTGCGCGCGCGTTGGCATTCAACCCCA
>JAHZEF010000031.1 GCA_019422005.1 Clostridiales bacterium | reverse complement strand
CGCCCTGAAGGACGTTGACCTCAACGGAGGTCTGGTTGTCAGCGGCGGTGGAGAAGATCTGGCTCTTCTTGGTGGGAATGGTGGTATTGCGCTCGATGAGCTTGGTGAAGACGCCGCCCATGGTTTCAATGCCCAGGCTCAGCGGCGTCACGTCCAGCAGCAGCAGGCCCTTGACATCGCCGCCCAGCACGCCGCCCTGGATGGCAGCGCCCACGGCCACGCACTCGTCGGGGTTGATGCCCTTGAAGCCCTCTTTGCCGGTGATGCCCTTGACGGCTTCCTGCACGGCGGGGATCCGGGTGGAACCGCCCACCAGCAGCACCTTGCTCAGATCGTCCGCCTTCAGGCCGGCGTCAGACATGGCCTGACGGACAGGCCCCATGGTGGCTTCCACCAGGTGCGCGGTCAGTTCATTGAACTTGGCCCGGCTCAAAGTGACGTCCAGGTGCTTGGGCCCGGTGGCGTCGGCGGTGATATACGGCAGGTTGATGTTGGTGGTGGTCACGCCGGACAGCTCAATCTTGGCCTTTTCAGCGGCTTCCTTCAAACGCTGCATGGCCACCTTGTCATTGCTCAGGTCGATGCCCTCGGCCTTCTTGAACTCGCTGACCAGGTATTTGATGATGCAGTCGTCGAAGTCGTCGCCGCCCAGCTTGGTGTTGCCGTTGGTGGCCAGAACTTCGATGACGCCGTCGCCGATGTCCAGAATGCTGACATCGAACGTACCGCCGCCCAGGTCGTAAACCATGATCTTCTGCTCGGCTTCCTTGTCCACGCCGTAGGCCAATGCCGCAGCGGTGGGTTCGTTGATGATCCGTTTGACCTCCAGGCCGGCGATTTTGCCGGCGTCCTTGGTGGCCTGACGCTGGGCGTCGTTGAAGTACGCGGGAACGGTGATGACCGCTTCGGAGACGGTACCGCCCAGATAGGCCTCTGCGTCCGCCTTCAGCTTCTGCAGAATCATTGCGCTGATTTCCTGCGGCGTGTATTTCTTGCCGTCGATTTCCACACGGTAATCGGAACCCATGTGGCGCTTGATGGACGAAATGGTGCGCTCATGGTTGGTGACGGCCTGGCGCTTTGCCACCTGCCCCACCATGCGCTCGCCGGTCTTGGAGAACGCCACCACAGACGGCGTGGTGCGGTTGCCCTCGGCGTTTGCAATGACGACGGGCTCGCCGCCTTCCATAACTGCTACGCAGGAATTGGTTGTACCCAAGTCAATACCAATAATCTTAGACATACTGTTTTCCTCCTATATTGATCAAACTATGTTTTACAAAATCAGTTGGCCACGCGAACCATGGCAAAGCGGATCACTCTGTCTCCCACTTTGAAGCCCTTCTGGAACACTTCGGCCAGGACGTTTTCGCCCAGAGCGTCATCCTCGCAGTGCATCACTGCGTTGTGCATATTGGGGTCGAAGGCGTCGCCCACGTCGCCGAATGATACAACGCCCAGCTTCTCCATGACCTCGATCAGGCCGCCCATGGTCATTTCGACGCCGCGCTTGTACGCTTCGTCTGCCGTTTCCTGGTTCAGCGCACGCTCCAGATTGTCATACACGGGAAGGAATTTTCCGACCGTTTCCGCCCGGATCTCGGTATAAAGCCCGTCCTTCTCCTTCTGGCTGCGCTTCCGGAAATTATCATATTCCGCCAGCAGGCGCAGGTATTTGTCTTTCTCTTCGGCCAGCGCCGCCTGCAGCTGTTCCAGCTCCGCAGGCTGCCCTGCAGCCGTCTCTTCCGCGGCCTGGGCCGCGCCTTCGGTCTCTTCGGTCTCAGGCTCCCTGGCCTGCTCATTTTGTTTTGTTTCTTTTGCCATGATAACCTCTCATATCCTTTTATGTGATCAGCTTCCGCCGCTCTCCGTCTTCTCTTCGGAAGATGGCGGGAGCTCGCCTTTCCCGAACATTCTGCCCAGCCCCTCGGCAAAATAGCTCAGCCGCGCGGTGACCTGCGCATAATCCATACGGGTGGGGCCCACCACGCCGATCATGCCCTGCATCCCGTCGCCGATATCAAACCGCGTCATCACAACCGACGTGTCCTTCAGCTCTTTTGCGATATTCTCCGGCCCCACCAGAATCTGCACCGGCCCGCTGGTCGGCGCCGGCAGGTTGGCGATCACCTCTTCATCCAGCGTGCTCAAAACCTCCTGCGCCTTTTCCACATCCCGGTATTCCGGCTGCCCCAGCAGCTTCATCTGCCCGGTGAGATACACTTCGCTGTGCTGCTGCTCCTGCAGGACCTGAACCGTATAGTCCACAATAATCGGCACCAAATCCGCCGCCGCTCCCGCAGCTTTGCCGACCTTCGCCATGATTTCAGGCGTGATCTGCTCTGCGCTCAGATCCGTCAGGCTGGCGTTCAATACGGCGGACAGCAGCTTCAGCTCCTGTTCCGTCACGGCCAGCGGCAGCTTGATCAGCTTGTTTTTGACGGTCTCCGTATTGGTAAGCACCACGAGAATAAAGCTCCCCGCATCGGCGCCGACAATTTCGAAATGCCGGACAGTCGGCCGGACGCCGGCTCTGGACGCCACGGCATAGGCAGGCAGGTTGGTCAGATTGGATACCATCTTCCCCACCTGGCTCATGACCTTGTCAAACTCCTGCAGCTTCAGCTCCATGGCCTGATTCAGGCTCTGCGTCTCATCGATGGAAAGGCGGTACCCCTCCATCAGTTCATTGACATACAGACGGTAACCCGCCGGCGACGGTACGCGGCCGGCCGACGTGTGCGGCTGCTCCAGATATCCCATCTCCGTCAGGTCAGCCATCTCGTTTCGGATTGTCGCGGAAGACACATCCATCCCCGGCATCGCCGCAATGGCCTTGGAGCCCACCGGCTCAGCCGTCTGAATATAACAGTCGACAATGGCCCGGAGAATCTGTTTCTTCCGATCCGTCAGTTCCATGCCGCTGCACTCCCTTCCGCGCTTTAGCACTCCATATCTCCGAGTGCTAAGTGTACTGTACCACTCCCCCAAGCCGTTGTCAATAGGTCTTTTTAAATTATTTGTGAACTTCGGAAAACCATTCGTCCATTCCGGTTTTTTTGCGTTTTTTCCTGCGGCCGCCGGACGCAGCGGGAGGAGCCGCAGCAAACTGCGGCTCCTCCCGAGACTGCCGGACAAGGGAACAGGCGCATGCCCTGAGATCCCTATGCCGCCTGCGCATCCTGCTCCGCGTGCGCCTGGTCAACGCGGAACAGCGCCGTGATCATCTGCTCGCGGGTCATCGCCTCCAGGGGCTGGAACCCCTTCTCCGTTCCCTGCATCACGCCGGCCTCCGTCACCGCGGCAACCGACGGCGCTGCCCAGGCGCTGATCTCCCCGGCGTCGGGATACGTCAGCGTGCCGCCGCTCCCATCGTCGCCGTACAGATAGGCTGCCAGCCGTGCCAGGACCACCGCCGCCTGCTGGCGGGTCACGGTCCCGTCCGGCGAGAAGGTCGTCTCCGAGGTCCCCTCCATCAGCCCGGCGGAGCGGCAGCGCAGAATCGCCAGAAAGTCCGGACAGCCGTCCAGATCCGTATACGGATTGGTGAACAGCATCGTTCCCCAGCCGTGCCGCTTCTGTACGTATTGATCGCACAGCCGCGCCAGCTCTCCCCTGGTCAGCCCCTTCTGGAATTCAGAGCAGAGGGAGGTGGGCAGCAGCTGCGCCAGATAATACGCCGTCACATCCTCATAAGCCCAGCCGGACGCGTTGCGCAGATCCACAATCTGCGTCGGGATCTGCGCAGAGATCACGCCGCGGCGGCCGGTAACGCCGGCCGTGATGACCGTCTGGCCCAGTCCGGATGCGGTCACCCGTCCGTCGGCGGTCACCTGCAAAAGCCCGGGATCTCCGGAGCTCCACTGGATTTCGGAATCCATGCACTCCGGAAGGACTGCCTCCAGCTGCACCTCAACTCCGGCACGGACCACCAGATTGGCAACACGGTCCCCCTGAACCTCCACAGTCACCCGCGGCAGCTCCATGCTGGCGCCGGCCATGGGATGCGCCTTTTCATAGGCGTCGGTCGTATAGGGTTCAAACCGGGTATGGCCGGAAAAATCCTCCTGGCTTTTCAGGAAATAGTCCCACCGCATCGCGCCGCCGATCTCGTCCGCGGCGTCCCAGGTGGCATCCAGATTGTACCATACGCCGTCCAGCATGACGATGTTCCACGCATGGTTTTCCCGGGCGCTGGTGCCGGTCACAATGCGGCAGGGAATGCCGGCATCCCACATCACCTGGTTGACCAGAAGCGCATATCCCTGGCAGACCATGGAACCGGTGGTCAGGCCGTCGTAAGCGGAAAACCTGGTCAGCGTATCGTCGTATGTATAGTGGGTGCAGACGTACTCATACAGCAGCTTGACCTTTGTGAACTCGTCTTCGTCCTCCAGCCGGAAGCTGCCGACAATTTCTTCGGCCCGGCGGCTGACTTCGTCCAGTTCCGCCTGCGTCGCCAAATACTCTATATCAAAATAATACGCGCCGTCCAGCCATCCCATCTGCCCCTCCGAGACATTGAGCGCCGGGTAATCCGCGTTGTCCGGCCCGTCTTCCGAACGGGCGCTCATATTCCGCAGCACCGGGCCCAGAGCGTCGTTTTCCGGCAGCCCCAGTTCCTGCCGGTCCCCGGTATAGGCAATGGAGAAGTTCCCCTTTTGTGCTTTGAGGTTTTGCTCCAGCGCGGAATAAAACTCCGCCGGCGTCGCCACCTCTGCGTCTGCGGCCAGCGCGCAGACCGTCAGCACAGCCGCCAGCACAATCAGCAGCGCCGCCCGGCGCAGGAACCGCTTGCAGTGTTTCATAGGCTTGGTTCTCCTTTTTCTTCCCATGCGTTTTAAAGGGATCCGGGCGCCGCGGCGGCGCATCCGGCGCCCGGCCCGCAGTCCCGGTACGCTTATTATAGGGCCGCGGGCGGCGGAACACAATCCCTGCGCCCCAGGATTCACAATTTGTTCACTGCATTCCGGCCGCGGATCAAAATTTTACATCAACGGGCTTTTCATTTTCTGCAGGATCCTGTAAAATCAGGGTAATACGCCCCCGCAAGCGGCGGGCCGGAATTTTCTTTGGAAGAGGAGCGAACGCCATGTCCATCGTCATCACCTCCGACAGCACCTGCGACCTTTCCCCCCAGCAGCTGCAGGCGCACCACATCCAGCTGTTTCCCCTGTATATCACCAAAGGGGACCGCGCCTATCTGGACGGGCTGGAGATTGTCCCCGCGGATATTTTTGCCCATGTGGCGGCCGGCGGCGATCTGTGCTCCACGGCCGCCGTCAATCTGGACGACTACGCGCAGCGGTTCCGGGTACTTTCACGGCAGTATGACGCAGTCATCCACATTACCATCTCCTCCGAGTTTTCCTCCTGCTATCAGAACGCCTGTCTGGCCGCCTCCGAGTGTTCCAACGTTTACGTGGTGGACTCCCGGAATCTGTCCACCGGGCACGGCCATGTGGTTCTGGAGGCCTGTGAAATGGCGGAACAGGGCGCCCTTCCGGCACAGGAAATCGTACTGCGCCTGCAGGAACTGACCTCCCGCGTCAGCGCCAGCTTCGTACTCGACCGGCTGGATTACATGCGCAAGGGCGGCCGCTGCTCCAGCGTGGCCGCCCTGGGCGCCAATCTGCTGCAGCTGAAGCCGTGCATTGAGGTCGCCGGCGGCAGGATGCATGTGGGGAAAAAATACCGCGGCAGCCTGGTCAAGTGCATCCGCTCCTACGTGGAGGACCAGCTGAGGGATCTGAGCCGGATCGAGCCGCACCGCATCTTTATCACGCATACCGACGTGCCGGACGACGCACTCCGCGCCGCACACGAAGCGGTGGAGTCTCTCGGATATTTCCACGAGATCCTGGACACGCAGGCCGGCTGTACGGTTTCCTGCCACTGCGGCCCCGGCACGCTGGGCGTGCTCTATATCCGCAGGGGATGACGATCTGCCCTGATGGACGCAAACAGCCCCCGGAAGCTGCGCTTCCGGGGGCTGCGGCTGTCAGAAGACGCTTCCGGGGCAAACCGGTGCGGTACGGAGGCGAAAGCCTCCGCGCATCTCCCCCGTCCGGTTTTGACATGCGTGCGGCATGCCCGGGCGGCTTTCCGGCAAAACCGGATACCGGCGCTTCAAAGCGTGTCCACGGCAGGGTTGGGGCCCGTATCGGCCGGCACCATAATCCGCAGCGCGCGGAAATGGTTACGCACTTCCGCGCGGCGCACGTTTCCGCCGAATTCGCCGTCCAGCGTCCAGGGAACCTCTTCGTCAAAATAGAAATCAATGTGATTGGTCCGCAGCAGGTAAAAATAGTCGCTGCTGAAGTCCTGCCTCAGAATGGCGGAAGCCACAGCGTTGAGGTCCAGAATGTTTTTGATATCCTTTACCAGTACCACCTCGGACAGCCCGTCGTTCAGCGAAATTTCCAGATCGCGCTTTGCCTTGAAGCCGCCCACGCTGGTGGTGCTGGCCACAAGGCCCAGAATGACGTCGTCCTCAATCACGCGGCTGTCCGTCACGGCGCGGACATGGATGGGCCGGATCTCCCCCAGCGCCTGCACACCGCGCAGCAGATAAGCCAGCCGGCCCAGAATACGCTTGTCGCTCTGGGCCGTGCGATACGCCACGCCGGTGAACGCGCCGAAGGCCGCAACATAGGCAAACCAGCGGTCGTTGAAGCTGCCGAGGTCAATCCGGACCTCCCGGCCGCCGATGACAATGGAAGCCGCATCCAGGCAGTTTTTCGGCAGGCGCAGCGTGGCTGCCACATCGTTCACTGTCCCCCCGGGCAGATAGCCCAGCCGGGGCGGATGCTCCAGCTGCATCAGCCCTGCCACTGTTTCATTGAGCGTGCCGTCCCCTCCGGCGGAGACCACGATATCATAGCCGGCGCCCTCCGCCGCAATGACATCCGTAATCTCCCCGGCCCGGGAAGTCGGGTGGACCGTCACATCATAGCCCCCCAGCGTAAAAATTTCCAGGACATCCATCAGGTGGGTGCGGATCTCTGCATGTCCCGCATTGGGGTTCACGAAAAACAGCATGTTCTCTTTCATGGCGCCCTCCGCTGCGTCGCTTACTGCAGGAAGCCGGATTCTGCCAGCACAGCCTTGCTGTAATCCACGGTAATGGGCGAGGCATCCAGCAGTTCCTGCACCAGCGCCTGCTGGCGCTCATACAAATACTGCTGCTCTGCCACCTGATACCAGTAGGCATGGTCGCACTGTCCCACATAATACATGATATGATAGCCGTAATCGGTCTTGACGATTCCCGTATCGCCGGGCTGACGCGCCCCGTCAAAGCACCAGTCGTTAAAGGCCGTCACCATCTGTCCCGGCCGCACCTCTTCATAGAGCCCGCCGTTGGAAACCGAACCCGGATCCTCGCTGTGTTCACCGGCCAGTTCTGCAAAGCTGGCCTCCGTGGCTTCCCCGGACTTCCAGAGATCCAGCAGCTCCTCCGCCTTGATCTCCGCATCCGTCCAGTTCTGCTCCGTCAGAACCGGGCTGCCGTTTTCGTCCGTCTCCGCATCCTGATCTGCCGCCGGCTGGATCAGAATGTGGCGGACATTGACCATATTCGGGTCGTCCCTGCTCAGCCCCTGTGCCGCGAACTCTTCCGCATGCGCGTCAAAATAGGCGATAACATCCTCCTCTTCACAGGGGATGCCGTCAAACAGCTCGGCCAGATAGGTGTTGTTGAGCAGCGTGGATTCGGCAAACGCAGTATAATCCGCCGCATTGGCAAACGATCCGTACAGGCTCTGCAGATAGGCGTCCGCCGATGCAAAGCCGCCGGATTCCGCGCCGGCCGTCAGGCTTTCCTCCAGGGAATCCACCACGGACTGCGAGGCCTCATCCAGCGTAAATCCCGCCTCGCCTGCCGCGGCCGCCACTGCGCTGTTCTGCCAGAAGGCCTCCACCGCCCGCTGCAGGAAGAAATCCTCCCAGGTATGGGTCTCGTCATACATCTGCTGCCCCAGCGGCTGGGAGAGGTCCAGGTTCATCATGGAGGCATAGGAGCCGTACGTATTCATGAAATTGATAAAGTGCTCCCAATAATAGAACGACAGCAGGGAATTGGTCAGCTCCGCGCCGCCGCAGGAAGCCACCACCGCAGAGGCGTCCCCCTCCGCCAGCGCATCGTCTGCCTTGGTGTAGGTATGCTCCACAAAGTTGCCCTCTGCGTCCACATTGGTGACGTCCGTCACATCCGGCGACGGCACCGCTTCGTCCCGGTGCTTGTCCGATACCGCCAGGATCAGCAGAATCAGCGCCGCCAGGGCCACCACAATCAGCGCGCCCAGCAGCCATCCGGCCGCTTTTCCCCGCTTCGGCGCCGCCGGCGGTTCCTCCTGCTCCGGCATGGCGTCCTGTTCCGCCGTACCGCTTTCCGGCTGTTCCGCCGCCTCCGGTTCCGCCGTCTGCCCTTCCGGCATCGCCGTGCCGGCGGTTTCCTCCTGCAGGCCTTCGGGCTGCTCCCGTCCCATGCCGCACAGGGGGCAGACGGTCTGGCCGTCCTCCATGGACGCGCCGCAATGCTTACAAATCATGGTCACACTCGCTTTCTTTTCCGCCGTCCCTTCCGGGCTTCGCCCGAAGGACGGGTTTTGTCTTTATACTATCATAATACGGCGGCGGTTTCAATTGCCGGACGGCAAAGTTTCTGCCGCGCCCGCCGCGCCGTCATACAGTCCGTCCGGCGTGGCGATCCGGATCCGGTCGCCGGACACTTCAAAGGCATAGCGGTCCTCCGCCGCCCGGAACGCGTCCTGATAGGCCTCTCTGCGCAGATCCGCCTCTGCGGCCTGCTGCCAGGCCGCAGTGTCAGACTCTCCCACATAATACACGATGACCCATCCCTCGTCGGAACGGAGAACCGCCGTATCCCCGGCGCATCGCCCGTCTGCAAACACCCATTGCCCCAGATCCCCGCTCAGATCCCCGGGCTGCAGATCCTCCATCAGCCCGCCGCGGGCGCCGGAGGCGTCGTCGGAATGCGCCGACGCCATGGCGGCAAAGTCATCCTCATTGCCGGATTCTGCCTGCCAGGTGGCATACAGCGTTTCTGCAGACGTCCGCGCCTCCTCCCAATCCGCTTCCTGCTGGGACGCCGGGCGCAGCACCACGGCGCGTATGGTCCTCAGGCGGCTGTCATCCCGGAGGATGCCGCTCTCCGCATACTCCCCGGCATACAGGTCATAAAATTCCGCAATCTCCTGCTCTGTAAATTCCGCCCCGTAGAACAGTGCGTCCGAATAGGCCGCAGCCAGATAGGAATCCTCCAGATAGCCTGCAAAGGATTCCACCGTGGCGCCGGGCCCGTAGGAGGCCTTCAGATACGCCTGCACATCCGGCTCCCCTGCAGCGTCCACATAGCCGGACGTTTCGGCATAGTCCCGGAAGTTCTGCAGGACCTCGTCCAGGGAACGCCGGTAATCCTCCGGCAGCGTGAAGCCTGCAGCCTCCGCTTCAAATACCATGGTCAGCGTGCTCCGCACCGTTGCCAGCGTCTGCTCCAGCACATAGTCCTGCCAGGTCCGTTCCCCGTCGTAGGCCTGCTCTTCCAGCGGTTTTTCCGGATCCAGCGAGGCGGGCAGATTCTCTCCATAGCCATTCACCAGATAGAAATATTCGCTCCAGAAATAATAATTCAGTTCCGTATTGGTCAGGCTGCGGCCGCCGCAGACGACGGCGGTCTCCTCCATTTCCCCGGCTGTGGGCGCCGCGGAAGCCTCCGCAGTTTTCCAGCAGATCATGCCGATCACCGCAGCAAGAAGCAGCGCCGCCCCGATCAGAACCGCCCGCTGCACCGGGCTCTGCGGCAGACGGAACCCCGGCTTTCCGGATCTGCCCGCCTGCGCGCCGCAGGCGGGGCAGGCATCCAGCCCGTCTTCATAGGTCGTCTTGCATTTGGGACAGATCAAGGGAAAATCATCTCCAGTTTTTGTAATTTTTGATTGTATCAGTGTAGCACAGGCTCCGGAGCAATGCAATGAACATTCTGTGAATCTTCCCGGAGCCGTATCTCCCGGGCCGGCACAGCCTTGCAAAATACGGCAAAAGCTGTTAAAATAAAATGATTATTCAGATTATGTATCGGAGGAACCGGATTTGGAACGCAAAACCACCGTCATCACACCGGAGCAGCTGCGGCGGCAGCAGGCATTCTGCCAGGAAATCCGCGCCTATTGGGCGCAGCAGGGACGGACGCCCACCGCCTTCGTGGACACCTACGGCTGCCAGCAGAATGAGGCGGATTCCGAACGCATCCGCGGCATGCTGGAGCAGTGCGGCTACGAGCTGCAGGCGGACGCCGAGGGCGCGGATGCGGTGGTGTTCAATACCTGCGCCGTCCGGGAGCATGCAGAACAGCGGGTCTTCGGCAATGTGGGCGCGCTGGTACATACCAAGCGGCGGCATCCGGAACAGAAAATCTTCCTCTGCGGCTGCATGATGGGCCAGCCGCAGGCCGCCGAGCGGATCCGGAACAGCTATGTCCACGTGGACGGCGTATTCTCCACCCACCATCTCTGGGAGTTCCCGAGCCTGCTCTGGCAGACGCTTTCCGGCGGCGGCCGGGTCTTTGCCACCGAAGACGAGGCCGGGTCCATCGCAGAGGGGCTGCCCGTCGTACGCTCCAGCAGCATCAAGGCCTGGGTCAGCATCATGTACGGCTGCAACAATTTCTGCTCTTACTGCATCGTCCCCTACGTCCGGGGCCGCGAGCGCAGCCGGCAGCCGGCGGACATCATCGCCGAGGTGCGGGAGTTGGCCGCACAGGGCTACCGCGATATCACGCTCCTGGGCCAGAACGTCAATTCATACGGCCGGGACCTGGATGCGGGCGTGGACTTTTCCGATCTCCTGTCCGAGCTGGCGCAGCTTCCCGGCGATTTCCTGCTGCGCTTCATGACCAGCCATCCCAAGGACGCCACCAAAAAGCTCTTCGACACCATGGCGGCCCATCCCAGGATCGCCCGGCACATCCATCTGCCCTTCCAGGCCGGCAGCGACCGGGTGCTGCGGGCGATGAACCGCGGCTACACGGCGGAACAGTATCTCTCCCTGGTGGAGTATGCCCGCGGCGTCATGCCGGACCTTGTACTGACCTCCGACGTCATCGTGGGCTTTCCCGGCGAGACGGAAGCAGAGTTTGAAGATACGCTGCGCCTGATTGAGCAGGTGCGCTACGACGCCCTGTTCACCTTCCTCTATTCTCCCCGGCCGGGAACGCCGGCGGCCCGGATGCCGGATCCGGCAAGCCGGGCGGAGAAGAACGCCTGGTTCAGCCGGCTGTGCCAGGCGCAGAACCGGATTTCGGAGGAAAAGCACCGCGCCTATGTGGGAAAAACCCTGCGCGTGCTGGTCGACGGCGCCGAGGACGGCGCCCTGACCGCCCGTACGGAAGGCGGCCGGCTGGTCCGTATCCCCGGCGCGGATCCCGCCCTGGTCGGGACCTTCCTGAACGCCGCAATCACCGCCTCCACCACCTGGTCCCTGGTGGGCAGTCCCGCAGACTAGGCGCCGGCCGGACCCCAGACAGAGTTTTCACAGACAAGGAGGCACCCCCATGGCAGAACTGACGCCCATGATGAAGCAGTACCTGCAGATCAAGGAGCAAAATCCGGACTGTATCCTGTTTTTCCGCCTGGGCGACTTTTATGAGATGTTTGCCGAGGATGCGCGCATTGCATCCCGGGAACTGGATCTGACGCTGACGAGCCGGGATCACGGCAAATCCAGGGACGATCCCGACCGGATCCCCATGTGCGGCGTCCCATACCATTCCAGCGAGAGCTACATCGCCCGTCTGGTGGCCAAGGGCTACAAGGTCGCCATCTGCGAGCAGATGGAGGATCCGGCGCTGGCCAAGGGGCTGGTCAAGCGCGACATCATCCGGATTGTAACCCCCGGCACCGTTACGGAGAGCTCCATGCTGGACGAGCGGCGCAACAATTACTTCGCCTGCGCCTTCGGGCAGGACGGGGCCTACGGCCTCTGCTTCTGCGACGTTTCCACCGGCGCGTTTTATGCCACCTGCGTCTCCGGCGACCATGCCGGCGAAAAGGCGGTCAATGAGCTGGCGCGCTTCAGCCCTGCCGAACTGCTGCTGGGCGGCGACGCCGACGAGGAAACGCTGCTGCCGGAGTCCCTCCGGTCGCGGCTGCATTGCTGCGTTGACCACGGCAGCGACGCGCTGTTTGATCCGGATGCGGCGCAGGCCGCGGTGGAGCGGCAGTTCCGCCAGGGCGCCGCGGAGCTGGAGGCGGTTCCGGCGGTGATCCGCGCCGCCGGCGCGCTGATCACCACCCTGCGGGAAGTGCAGAAATCGGATCTGGGCCACATCCGCGTCCTGGAATACTATCTTTCAGGCCGTTTTATGGAACTGGATCCCACGGCCCGCCGCAATCTGGAACTGACTGAGACCATGCGCTCCAAGGAAAAGCGCGGCAGCCTTCTGGGCGTTCTGGACAAAACCAAAACCGCCATGGGCGGACGGCTGCTGCGCAGCTGGCTGGAAAAGCCCCTCCTGAGCCCGGCGCTCATCGGGAAGCGCCTGTCGGCCGTGGAGGAACTGGTGCAGAAAACGGTCACCCGGGAAGAACTGATTCTGATGCTCCGCGGCGTCTCGGATCTGGAGCGCGTCATGGCGCGCATTGTCACCGGAACCGCCAACTGCCGGGATCTGACGGCGCTGTCTGCCGGCTGCGCGCGCCTTCCGGAGCTGAAGGAGGCGCTGGCCCGCCTGGAATCCGGCATGGCAAAGACGCTGGCAGAACAGTTTGACACGCTGGAAGATCTGAAAGCCCGGATTGACCGCGCCATTGTGGACGAACCGCCTTTTTCCGTCCGGGAGGGCGGCATGATCCGCCCCGGTTACAGCGAAGAGGTGGACCGGCTCCACGACATCATGTCCGGCGGCAAGGGCGCCCTGGCGGAAATTGAAGCCAAGGAGAAAGAGAAAACAGGGATCAAGTCCATGAAGGTGGGCTACAACCGGGTGTTCGGTTATTATATTGAGATTTCAAAAGGGCAGGCCAACCTTGCCCCCGAGACCTATATCCGGAAGCAGACGCTGACCAACTGCGAGCGCTATATCACACCCGAGCTCAAGGAACTGGAAAACACCATCCTGACCGCCAGGGATCGGATCACCGCCCTGGAATACGAACTTTTCACAGAGCTGCGGCTCTGGCTGGCCCAGCAGGCCGACCGCGTCCGGGAAACGGCGGGCGCCGTGGCCGCCCTTGACGTGCTCTGCTGCTTCGCCCACGTGGCCGTCAAGCAGCATTACTGCCGCCCCGAGGTGGATCTCTCCGGCGAAATTCTCATCACAGAGGGCCGCCACCCGGTGGTGGAACACATGCTCAAAGACAGCCTGTTCGTCCCCAATGATACGTCCCTGGGCGTGGGCGGGGCGGATGTGGCAATTATCACCGGCCCCAACATGGCCGGCAAGTCCACCTATATGCGCCAGGTGGCGCTGATCGTCCTGATGGCGCAGATCGGCTGCTTCGTTCCGGCAAAGTCCGCACGGATCGGCGTGGTGGACCGGCTTTTCACCCGCATCGGCGCCAGCGACGATCTGGCGTCGGGCCAGTCCACCTTCATGGTGGAAATGACCGAAGTGGCCGAAATCCTTCGAAACGCCACCCCGCGTTCCCTGCTGATTCTGGATGAGATCGGGCGCGGAACCTCCACTTTTGACGGGATGGCCATTGCCCGCGCCGTGCTGGAATACGCGGCAGACCGGAAAAAGCTGGGCGCCAAAACGCTGTTTGCCACCCACTACCATGAGCTGACCTGTATTGAGCAGGAACTGCCCGGCGTAAAAAACTACAATATCGCCGTCAAAAAGCGTCAGGGACAGGTCATCTTCCTCCGAAAGATTGTCCCCGGCGCAGCCGACGATTCCTTCGGCGTGGACGTGGCCAGGCTGGCGGGGCTTCCCGATCCGGTCATCGCCCGCGCCCGGCAGCTGCTCCGCGAACTGGAAAGCGGCCAGTCCGCAGCGCCGCCGCCCGCACAGGCGGCGGCCTCCGATCAGGTCTCCATCATGGATCTGGCCGGCGACGCCGTGCGCCGGAAGCTGGAGGGCATCACGGTGGAAACCATGACTCCCATCGAAGCGCTGAACACACTGTTCGAACTCAAACGCATGCTGGAAAAGGGCGTTTAGCCGGCTCCGGCAGCAGAAATCCCCGGAAAGAGGAGGCTCTCAATGGCAGATACCCGAAGATCCGGATCCCTCGGCGCGCCCATGTCCCGGGCGGAGATCATCGGCGGATTTCTCTATCTTCCGCTGTACATCATCGGCCTGGCGTGGCTTCTGGGCCTGATCCTGCGCGCCCTCGGCCGGACGCTGCCGGTCACCACAGTCAACATGCTCTACTTCCTGATCAACTTCACGGCGGTGGCAATCCTGTTTCACCGGTGGCTGATCGCTTCCCTTTCCGGAATTTCAAAGCGCTTCTGGCCCTTTGTACAGGCTGTCGTTCTGGGGCTTGCCTTCTACTATGCCCTGTCCTGGCTGGCCGGCCTGCTGCTGTCCTTTCTGGATCTGGCGGTGGCCAATCCAAACGACGCCTATATTTCCGGCCTGGCGGGCAGCAATTTCCGGCTGATCGCCGTCTGTACGGTCCTGCTGGCTCCCCTGGTGGAGGAAACGCTGTTCCGCGGCCTGATTTTCGGGAATCTCCACCAGAAAAGCCGCGTCGCCGCCTACGCCGTCTCCGCGCTGATCTTTGCCGCCATCCATGTCTGGCAGTACGTGGGGCAGGTAGGCTGGCTGCCGGCACTGCTGTGCGCCGTGCAGTATCTGCCGGCAGGCGTCGCCCTGGGCTGGACCTATGAAAAATCCGATACCATCTGGGCCCCCATTCTGGTCCACAGTCTCATCAATGCCGTGTCCATGGGAATCCTGCACGGCTAAGGGAGGTCTCTCATGCCCGTTATCCATTCCTTATCGCCCCATGTGGCGGATCTGATCGCTGCCGGAGAAGTGGTGGAACGCCCCGGCAGCGTCGTCAAAGAACTGCTGGAAAATGCCGTGGACGCCGGTGCAAAGCACGTCACCGTGGAAATCCAAAACGGGGGCATGACGTTCATCCGCGTCACGGACGACGGCTGCGGCATGGCGCCGGACGATGCGGAAACCGCGTTTCTCCGTCACGCCACCAGCAAGATCCGCAGCGCCGACGATCTGGCCGCCATCACAACGCTGGGCTTCCGGGGCGAGGCCCTGGCCGCCATCTCCAGCGTGTCGCGCATTGATCTTCTGACCCGAACCCCCGGAGACGACGCCGGAACCGGCCTGCATCTGGACGCCGGCACGGTTACGGAGCGCGGGCCCGCCGGCTGCCCGGCGGGCACAACCATCATCGTCCGCGATCTGTTTTACAACACGCCCGCCCGTCTGAAATTCATGAAAACCGACAGCGCCGAGGGCGCCAATGTATTCGCGGCGGTCCAGCGTCAGGCGCTGTCCCATCCGGAAGTGGCCTTCCGCTTCCTCAAGGATGGCCAGGAGCAGCTGTCCACGCCCGGCGACGGCGATCTGAAGAGCGCAGTCTACTGCATTTTCGGCCGGCAGTTCGCTCTGGACCTGGTGGCAGTGGAGAGCCGTTGGGAGTCGTTTGCCGTGCATGGTTTTGTCACCAGGCCGGCCGCCACCCGCGGCAACCGCTCCTATCAGCACTTCTTTGTCGGCGGCCGGCCTGTAAAGTCCAAACTCCTGACCGCCGCGCTGGAGCAGGCCTATCAAAACCAGATGATGACGGGCCGCTTCCCCGGCTGCGTCCTGCATCTGGAGCTGCCGCCCCACATGGTGGACGTCAACGTCCATCCCGCCAAGACCGAAGTGAAATTCCTTTCCGAGCGCGGCGTCTTTGACGCCGTGCACTACGGCGTTCTGGGCGCGCTGAACCGCACGCCGGGCCGGCCGGAGATGAAGCTGAGGGAGCCTCCCGCACAGCCGGCTTCTTCTCACCCCGCCGCGGCCCCCAAAAAAGATTTTTACCGTACCATGGATCCTGCGCAGTTCCGGGCCTTTGCCGAGGTGCTGTCGGAGGGCGCCGGCACGGCCGCCGCGCCGGAAACCGTCCGTCAGGTTCTGTATTCCCGGCAGACCGGCCGGCCGGAAGCGTTTTCCGCCCGCCATGCGGTAGAGCCTCCGCCCGCAGCCGGGAGCGCCGTGGCGTCTCCGGTGGCCATGCCGCGCGCCGAACAGCCGTCGCCGGCTGCCATGCAGGCGCCGGAACCGGCGCCTGAGCCGGTGCAGCAGGATCTGCCCATGCCCGAGGTGCCGGATTACCGGGTAATCGGCGAAGTCCTCGACACCTATATCATTGTGGAGCAGGATCAGCAGGTGCTTTTTCTGGACAAGCACGCCGCTCACGAGCGGCTCCTCTTCGAACGGCTGCGCGCCTCTGAAACCGACGTCATGGCGCAGGTGCTGCTGGCGCCGCTCCCGGTCCAGCTGGACCGGGAAGAGGCTTCCGCCGTGCTGGAACACGCTTCCCTGCTGCAGCGTTTCGGATTTGAGGCCGAGGACTTCGGCGGCGGTACGGTGGTGCTTCGGCAGATTCCGGCCGACCTTGACGAGAGTACGGCGGAGGCGGCGCTGCAGGAGCTGGCCGGCAGCCTTCTGGAAGGCCGCGCCGCCGACCCTGCCGCGCTGCGGGATCACATTCTGCACACAGTCGCCTGCAAAGCCGCCATCAAGGCGGGCTGGCACACGGAGCCCGCCGAGCGCGACGCACTGGTCCGTCAGGTGCTGCAGCGGGACGACATCAAATACTGCCCCCATGGCCGGCCCGTCTGCATCACGCTGACCAGGGGGCAGCTGGAGCGCCAATTCAAGCGCTCCTGACGCCCGGTTTCAGACAGGAGATTGCAATGGAGCATATCATCTGCGTCGCAGGCCCCACCGCATCCGGCAAGACGCGGCTGGCCGTGGAGCTGGCCCGCCGGCTGAACGGCGAGGTGCTTTCCTGCGATTCCATGCAGGTCTATCAGGCCATGGACATCGGCACCGCCACGCCCTCCGCGGAAGAGATGGGCGGCATTCCCCATCACATGCTCAGCGTTGCCGACCCGTCGGAGCCTTTTTCGGTGGGCCGTTACGTGGCCATGGCCGAGCCGATCCTCCGGGACATCCTTGGCCGCGGGCGGACCGCCGTCATCTGCGGCGGAACCGGCCTCTATCTTGACAGCCTGATGCGCGGCCGTTCCTTCGCCCCCTGTCCTTCCACCGGCCGACGGGAGGAGCTGGAGCGCATGGCCGACGCGCAGGGGATCGGCGCTGTGCTGGCGTATCTCCGCACCTTCGACCCTGAGAGCGCCGACCGCCTGCCCCCCGGCGACCGGCGCCGGATCCTCCGGGCCGCCGAGGTCTATCTGGAGACCGGAAAGACCATCACGCAGCACAATCTGGAGTCCAAATCGCTCCCGCCCCGGCATACCGGGGCGTGGCTGGGCCTGGATTTCACGGAGCGGTCTGCACTGTACCGCCGCATCGATCTGCGCGTGGAGCAGATGATGCGGGACGGTTTGCCGGATGAGGTCCGTTCCCTGCTGCGCCGCGGCGTTCCCCGCAGCGCCACCAGCCTGCAGGCCATCGGCTATAAAGAAATCCTTGCGGCCCTGGACGGCCGCTGTACTCTGGAGGAAGCCGTCTCAGACATCCAGCGGGAATCCCGCCGCTACGCCAAGCGGCAGCTGACCTGGTTCCGCCGCAACCCTGAGATCCACTGGATCCTCCAGCCGGATCCCCCCGTCCCGGGCGATGTGCTGGACGACGCGCTGCAGTATCTGACCGGCCCCGGCATGCCCGGCTGGTAAGTTCCGCGCCGGTCTCTGAAAAACAGGGCCGTTTCTACCAATTCCGCGCCGCAGGTGTGGTAGATTATGGATATCACAGAGATAAAGGAGTCGATATCCATGCAAACCACAGAAAACCTGCAGGAACAATTTCTCAAGGCCGTCCGCCGGGACCGCTGCACCGTTACCGTTTTCCTGATGAACGGGTTTCAGCTGCGCGGCGTCGTCACCGGCTACGACAATTACGCCGTGATCGTCATGGCCGACGGCCGCCAGAACATGATTTACAAGCATGCCATCTCCACCATTTCCCCCGCCGTGCCCGTTCGGCTGGGCGGCACGGATCCCGCTCTGTAGCGCCCGCCGGCCCCGTGCCGGCAGGCCGGCGCGGGGCCGCAGACAAA